>NZ_JAUZUV010000008.1:0-98796 GCF_031844265.1 Acinetobacter sp. RG5
AGATCTTCCTTTTTAAACTACTCATGCAGGATCACTGCATGAGCACTTGGTTTTTAACTATGAATTAGTTTGGGCTTATAGTAATCGAAAGATTACTCGTCGTCACCTTTTTTACCGCCAGACTGGAATTTAGAAATGATGCCTTCAGCCACGTTACGTGGAGTTTCAGCATATTTAGCAAATTCCATAGAGTATGTTGCACGGCCTTGAGACATAGAACGCATTTGAGTCGCGTAACCAAACATCTCTGCAAGTGGAACTTCAGCTTTAATTGCTTTAGTACCGCCAGGCAAGTCATCCATACCTTGAACCATACCACGACGACGGTTTAAGTCACCCATGATATCGCCCATGTAGTCTTCTGGAGTTTCTACTTCAACTTTCATGATAGGTTCAAGAAGAACAGGATCTGCTTTCATGAAACCGTCACGGAAGGCATAAGAACCAGCCATCTTGAACGATAATTCGTCCGAATCGACATCGTGGTAAGAACCGTCAAACAATGTAGCTTTGATGCCTACAACTGGGTAACCAGCAAGGACACCATTCTTCATACGCTCTTGGATACCTTTATCCACAGCACCGAAGAATTCTTTAGGAACTACACCACCAACAACTTCTTCAACGAACTCGTAGTCTTTACCAGCATCAGCATCCATTGGCTCTAAACGTACGTATACGTGACCAAATTTACCTTTACCACCAGTTTGACGAACGAATTTACCTTCTTGCTCAACTGACTTTTTGATCGTTTCACGGTAAGAAACCATTGGTTTACCAATGTTTGCTTCAACACCGAATTCACGCTTCATACGGTCAACAATAATGTCAAGGTGAAGTTCACCCATACCAGCGATGATTGTTTGACCTGACTCTTCATCAGTACGAACGCGGAATGATGGATCTTCTTTCGCCAAGCGACCTAAAGCAATTGACATTTTTTCTTGGTCAGCTTTAGTTTTTGGTTCAACAGCCAATGCAATTACTGGCTCTGGGAATTCCATACGCTCAAGTGTGATGACATTTTTCTCATCACAAAGTGTATCACCTGTAGTTACGTCTTTAAGACCTACACACGCAGCGATATCACCCGCACGAATTTCTTCAACGTCTTGACGATCGTTCGCGTGCATTTGCACGATACGGCCGATACGTTCACGTTTAGATTTAACTGGGTTATAAACAGAATCACCTTGTTTAAGAACACCAGAGTAAACACGTACGAAAGTTAAGTTACCTACGAATTTGTCATTCATGATTTTGAACGCAAGTGCAGAGAACGGAGCTTCGTCAGATGCTTCACGAATCGCTTTAGTTTCAGCCTTATCGTCAAGAACACCTTCAATCGCTTTAACTTCTGTAGGCGACGGTAAGAATTCAATTACTGCGTCCAACATACGTTGAACACCTTTGTTTTTGAATGCTGTACCACAAAGCATTGGTTGAATTTGACAAGCCAAAGTTTGGACACGTAGACCAGCAACGATTTGTTCTTTAGTCAAATCGCCATTGTTCAGGTATTCATCCATTAACTCTTCAGAAGCTTCAGCAGCAGCTTCAACCATGTTTGTACGCCATTCTTCAGCAGTTTCTTGAAGTTCAGCCGGGATTTCACCGTATTCAAACTTCATACCTTGTGAAGCTTCGTCCCAAATGATCGCTTTCATTTCGATCAAGTCGATTACGCCTTGGAAGTTTTCTTCAGCGCCAACAGGGATTACTACAGGTACTGGAGATGCACCTAAACGTGTTTTCATTTGTTCAACAACACGGAAGAAGTTGGCACCAGTACGGTCCATCTTGTTCACGAATGCTAAACGAGGCACTTGGTATTTGTTCGCTTGACGCCATACAGTTTCAGACTGAGGTTGTACACCACCTACAGCACAGTAAACCATACACGCACCATCAAGAACACGCATAGAACGTTCAACTTCGATGGTGAAGTCAACGTGTCCCGGTGTATCAATTACGTTGATACGGTGTTCAGGGAACTGTTTAGACATACCTGACCAGAATGTAGTCGTAGCAGCAGAAGTAATGGTAATACCACGTTCTTGCTCTTGCTCCATCCAGTCCATTGTTGCTGCACCATCGTGTACTTCACCAATTTTGTGAGATACACCTGTGTAGAACAAAATACGTTCTGTAGTTGTGGTTTTACCCGCATCAATGTGCGCAGAAATACCAATGTTACGATAACGAGAAATTGGGGTTTGACGTGCCATGATTTCTAGCATTCCTAAATTTTGTTGTTTAAAACAGGACGCTTTAAGCTGCATAGCAACTTAAAGCGCTTTGGTGACAAAACCATGACGGTCTTGTCACCCTCCTGAATAGGGCCTGTTTTATCTGCTTAGAAACGGTAGTGAGAGAAGGCTTTGTTGGCTTCAGCCATACGGTGCACATCTTCACGTTTCTTAACCGCAGCGCCTTTGCCTTCAGATGCATCAAGCAACTCGCCAGCAAGACGTAAAGCCATAGTTTTTTCAGAACGCTTAGCAGCAGCATCTACTAACCAACGCATCGCTAGAGCAGTACGACGGGATGGGCGTACTTCCATAGGAACTTGGTATGTAGCACCACCAACACGGCGTGCTTTTACTTCGACCATAGGACGAACTTTTTCAAGAGTAGTCTCGAAAAATTCAACTGGGTCTACTTTAGATTTTTCTTGAACGCGGTCTAAAGCACCGTAAACGATACTTTCAGCAATAGATTTTTTACCATCTTGCATTACGTGGTTCATGAATTTAGCGATTGTTTGGCTGCTGAACTTAGGATCCGGAAGGATTTCACGAGCAGCGACTACGCGACGTCTTGGCATTTTAAACTACCTATAAAGATGACACTTCAGGTTTATCCAGCATGAGTACAAAGTGTCATGTACTACTCGCTGGCCTTACTATACGTCGCTTGGAATTTTCACAAAATTAATGCAGAAATCAGACAAGCGAGACGATAAAGGATTGCGGTTCTACGTTCTTAAAATTTAATTCTTAACGAATTATTTCTTAGGACGTTTAGTACCGTATTTAGAACGAGACTGGTTACGATCTTTAACACCAGCACAGTCTAAAGAACCACGAACGGTATGGTAACGTACACCTGGTAAGTCTTTAACACGACCACCACGGATAAGAACAACACTGTGCTCTTGTAGGTTATGGCCTTCACCACCGATGTAGCTAGAAACTTCGAAACCTGAAGTTAAGCGAACACGGCAAACTTTACGCATTGCTGAGTTAGGTTTTTTAGGTGTAGTTGTGTAAACACGTGTACAAACACCACGGCGCTGTGGACAAGCCTTCAACGCAGGAACTTTAGATTTTTCAACTAAAGTCGTACGACCCTTGCGGATCAACTGATTTGTTGTTGCCATTTGGCAATTCTCCCGTTAATAAAAAGCCCCAAAAACTACTACTTTTTGAGGGCATGCAATTATAATTCAAGATGCAAAATTGGTCAACCTACTCAAGCCAAGCAAATGCCGTTTCTCACGACATTTGCTTGCTTTTATTTACCTTCAAAATTCGCTTATTTTTTTGAATTTTTACCGGCTTTTTTGGTAACGTCTTGAGCTTCAGATTCAGTTTCCGAATTTTCTTGATCCTCTACACCCTGCTGTGAAGTTTCCGTAGCAGCCTCTGCCTCGTCAGCAGCTTCTGGATGCAGTTCAGCTTCGATTTCCGGATCAAATGAAGTTTTGGTTAAAGCGGGTTGTTGCGACTGCTTATCTACCGCAGGTTCAACCAACTCATCGTTAAGCGCCTCCAGCCCTTCACTCACCTTTTCATCTTTCTTCACTTCTGCTTCTTCAGAGCTTAGATCATTCTGCTCTTTTTTGACCAGCTTGACTTGGGTAATCGTGTTATTGCCTTCAATCGCAATATCTTTATCCATGATCGGCTTATCTTTCGCAGGCTCAACGTCGTGAGAGGCACCATTTAGGAGTTTCGGAGTTGCCTGTTGTAACAAACTGACTGCTTTTTCATAGGCAGCATAAGGAGACAATTGCGAATCCTGATGCTGAATCAGGTATTGGCGTGCATGTGAGAATGCTTCTTGAGCTTTCTGATTTACATCCTCGACAAAACGGTGGCTATATACTGCACCAATACCTGCACTTGCCAGAGGCGTTAGTTTGGTTAATCGCTCCAGAATCGAAATTTTTGGCAGATGATTCATCCATTCCCATTTAGCCTCTCCCTCATGACGACTTAGCCATTGTTTGATAGCGCTGACATCATTATCAGAACCTAGCATGGCTTGTAGCTGGGAGATATCATGAGTTTTAAGGGTATTACTTAACGCTTTTAAACCCAATAACAAGGTTTGCTTTTCTGCAATCAGGCTCAGGTCGATCTGTCTAAAGATATGCTGGACGATTTCCTGATCATCTTCTTTGCTCAGGTCAAAACCATAAGAGCGACCGACTTGATAAATGGTACGCAACGCCATCAGTAAAGAAGCGGGAATATCAATCGCGGTGCCAAGCATCCCTGAAGCACCACTCACTGCACCCTGAACCGTCGCAATCCATTTGTTTTGTTCACCTAAAGCCTGTGAAATTCGCTTGGATCGGTCGACGTCCTGAGTCAATTCTTCTAAATCTTTCGCTCCAGCTTCATTCAGAATGGCATCAACCGAACTGGTTTGATTACTAAATTGATTCAGACGATCATAAAAGTAGTTAGACACTTTTTCGGTTAAATCGGGAGAAACAAAATGCGCGACATTATTCACGGTATTAAAACGGCGTCCGAGAAGTTGGCGCGATACATTTGGAAGATGCTCGCGAAGCATTTGCTGAGGATTATCATATTTTTTAGCTGAAAAAGCGCTTTTCGTCTTCGCCGAACCATCAATCACCTGATCGGAGCTGGAAGGCTTCAGCGCTTTAGTCACCGAATCCGGCGCAACATGATTCAATAAATCCAATCCAGTTGAACTGAACTTTTTCGCCACTCCAAAGGCATTCGAAATCAGACCATTAGATTGTTTATTATTAGCATTTACCATTTTTTACCTCAGCATTCATGTGCTTGTATTTGGTATAAATACTAGGTGTAGTCAGCGTTTATCTCAACTTTATTCTGTTTCATTTAGTAAAACCCCTACACGCCGACTCACAAACTCAACCGACTGTCACACGGCATAACATTTGCCATAAGATTTCAAAAGTCTTTCTGCTATCATGTTCCCCATCATGAAATAAGGCTAAGCGCTGGATTGGGCGATTTTAAAACCCAGATATCTGCCGCTGAGCATAGAGCAAACTATAAGGATCTGTAGATGAAACGTGTTGTCATCACTGGCATGGGTATTAACTCATGTATTGGTAATACATTAGAGGATGTAAACCATTCTTTACAAAACGGGATTTCAGGAACACGTTTTAATCCGACTTATGCTGAACTCAATTTCAAAAGTCATGTCAGTGCTGCAGCCGAGCAGGATTTCGACGGGATCGACCGCAAACTGAAACGCTTTATGGGCGTATGTGCAATGTATGCGTACAACTCAGCTCTTGCTGCAGTTGAACATGCAGGTTTAAAGGTTGAAGATCTAGCTGGCAACCCACGCTATGGTATCGCGGGTGGTTCAGGTGGCGGTTCAACTGCTTCTGTTATTGAAATGAACGAATTATTGCAAACCAAAGGTGCGCGTAAAGTCGGTCCTTTCTTTGTACCACGTAATATGACTAACACCATTACGGCTAACGTTGGCGTTGCATTCAAATTACAAGGCGTGGCGCATACCATTACCAGTGCATGTGCAACCTCTGCCGATGCCATCGGTTATGCCTACAACCTGATTCAACTCGGTAAACAAGATTTAATGCTGGCAGGTGGCGGTGAAGAAGATCACTGGTCACAAAGCTTGTTGTTTGATGCGATGGGCGCACTTTGCTCTAAATACAATGACAGCCCTGAAACAGCATCACGCCCTTATTCTGCAGACCGTGACGGTTTCGTGATTGCCGGTGGTGGTGGTTTTGTGATCCTTGAGTCTTTGGAACATGCGCAAGCGCGTGGCGCAAATATCTTAGCTGAAGTGGTTGGTTATGCTGCAAACAGTGATGGTGCTGATATGGTTGCACCATCTGGTGAAGGTGCAACACGTTGCGTACTGATGGCTTTAGAAGAAGCAAAACAACACGGTGTCGATAAAATTGACTATGTAAACACACATGGTACTTCTACTCCAGCGGGTGACATCACAGAACTTAAAGCAATGGAACGTGCTTTCGGTGAAGGTCAGGTTCCTCCATTAAGCTCAACCAAATCAATGACGGGTCACAGTCTGGGTGCTGCTGGTGTTCAGGAAGCGATTTATTCGGTTCTGATGATGCAAAATGACTTTATTGCGCCAAACATCAACGTGACCGAGCTGGATGAAGGCGCGAAACCGTTTGATATCGTGCTTGAAAAACGTGACGCAAAATTGAATACTGTGATGAGTAACAGTTTCGGTTTCGGCGGCGTAAATGCTTGTCTCATTTTCAAAAAGTGGGAAGGCTAAGCTGCCCAATTTAGGGTGACTTGATGGATGCTCCTTCTGATGCTTTCTTGTGGGTAAAAGCATTACATATTATTGCAGTGGTTTGCTGGTTCGCGGCTTTGTTCTACTTGCCACGGCTGTATGTTTACCATGCCATGAGCGAAGATGCCGTCAGTCATCAACGCTTTGAAGTCATGGAACGCAAGTTGTACCGTGGCATCATGTGGCCAGCCATGTTGGCCACCTTGATTACGGCACACTTTCTGGTGGATTGGGGTGATGCAACGCGTCATTACCATGAAGCCTTATGGTTTTACCTTAAAGTCGGCCTGGTCGGCTTATTGGTGATTTACCATCTGGTGTGTGGTTATTACCGCAAGAAGCTGATTGGTAATGCACACTACAAGTCACACAAGTTTTGGCGTTATTTTAATGAGATGCCAACCTTGATCTTATTTGCAGTGGTGATTTTAGTCGTGGTTAAACCTACTTTCTAATTCACCCACGCAATCAAAAAAAATCCCCGATCAGTCGGGGATTTTTTATGTCTGAATATTTAATGATTACCACGCTGACGCATACGTGGCTTATACAGCAGTCGATAGGTCACCGCCAGAATAATCAACCATAAAGGACTGATCATCAGAGCTTTTAGAGTGTCAGGTTCCAGGCTTAAAATAATCAAGGCGAATAACAGGAATGCCAATACCACATAAGACATCCATACCCCACCCGGCATTTTAAAGGTCGAGGCGGCATGCTTTTGCGGTTGCTGCTTACGGTAACGGATATAGCACACCATAATGATGCTCCAGATACTAATAAACAGGATCACACACAGCGAACTCGCCAGAGTAAAGGCTTCCATGGTGTTTGGCACAAAATACTGAAATGCTGCCCCCAACATAATAAAAGCACAGGAGAAAAATAACCCTGTGGCTGGTACAGCTCTGCTAGATAACCGCGCCAAAGCTTGAGGTGCTTGTCCGTCACGTGCCAGACCAAACAACATACGGCTGGTCGAGAATACGCCACTGTTCATAGAGGACATCACTGACGACAACACCACCAGGTTCATGATAATGGCTGAAGTTGGAATACCGGCATACAGGAACAAACTCACAAAAGGACTTTGATCCGCAGGAATCAGATGCCACGGTGTGACCGACATGATCATCAGCAATGACAATACATAGAACAGAATGATCCGCGTAGGAATAGCGTTGACCGCTTTGGGTAAGTTCTTTTCCGGATCTTTGGTTTCTGCCGCCATTGTGCCGAGCAGTTCTACCCCGACAAAGGCAAACATGGCAATCTGGAAGCCTGCTAGAAAACCGGTAAAGCCTTTGGGAAATAAGCCACCATGTGCCCAGACATTACTAAAGCTGGCGACAGCGCCACTCGGTGCCTGAAAACCGCTAAACACCATATAGCCACCGACAAAGATCAAACCGAGAATGGCTAAAATCTTGATTAGCGCAAACCAGAATTCAATCTCACCAAACAGTTTTACCGTGACTAGGTTAATCGCGAGAATAAACAGCACACAGCCAATACTAATCATCGCCTGCCCCATCGGGGTAAAGGCCATGCCTTCGGGCAGCCAGAAACTCAAATAGTTAATAATCGCCGCGAGATCGGCAATCCCTACCAGCACCCAACCCAGCCAGTACGACCAGCCAATATAATAGCCAGCACCCGGCCCGATCAGGTCATGGGCCATATCAATAAAAGATTTGTAATGCAGATTGGACAACAGCATTTCACCCAACGCACGCATCAGGAAGAAGAACATGCCACCAATGATCATATAAATGATCAAAATTGAAGGGCCTGCCAGGGAGATGGTTTTTCCCGATCCCATAAACAGGCCAGTACCGATACAGCCACCAATGGCGATTAACTGCAAATGTCGGTTAGAGAGTTTTCGTTGCAACTCATGCGGCGACGATTTTACGTCTTCTGTGCCCGGGGTGGTTTTCATTTTTACATCCTTTTTAATCTTTACAACAGCATCAAGCTGAATTTACAACGTTCAGTCCTCGAACGCTTATTATGACATTTTCATACTTTTTACTGCGCTGTTCAGTGAGATTTACTGCACTAAAACGACTTAAATCATGGCATGGGAGATTTCAATATCAAAAATTCAATTAAGCTTGAGCTGCAATAACTGCAATTTCAATCAGCCAGTCCGGATTGACCAAATCTGCCTGAATCGTAGCACGTGCCGGCGTACCATGACCTCGTAACCATTCCACCCAAAGCTGGTTTACGGTAGCAAAATCATCTAGATGCTTGACAAATAATTGTGCAGAAAGCAGCTGGCTTTTATCGGTATTTGCCAATGCGAGCAATTCCTCAATTTTTGCAAAGACTTCCAGTGTTTGTCCGCGTACATCCAGATCCGTGCTATTCGGCACCTGACCCGATAGATACACGGTTTGCTGATGAATCGTCACCGCACTCATGATTTGATTGCTGTTGAGTCGCTGAATGGCTGTATTTGCCTGTGTCATGCTGATATTCCTTGTTTGGGATATTTAAATAAAATTTAAAGTAAAAATTTAAGCGTCAATCTGAAAATGAACCCGAGCGGTCACCGCGCACATCAGCTCGTAGCCGATCGTGCCAGAACTGGCCGCCACTTCATCAATCGGCAGAATTACACCTTGGGAAGATTGCCCCCAAAGTACCACTTCACTCCCCACATTCGCCTGCGGCAGTGCAGTCAGATCTACGGCCAGCATATCCATACTGATTCGACCCAATGTGTGCGTTTTCATTGAATCGACCAGCACAGGCGTACCGGTTGTCGATAGTCGTTGATAACCATCCGCATAACCACAGGCCACAATCCCGATCCGCATTTCCTGCGTGGCAATAAATTTGGAACCATAGCCAATGCTCTGACCTGACTGGATCATTTGAATGGCAATAATTTCACTGCGCAAGCTCATGCTCGGTTGCAGATTCCAGTCTTGAATCGTGTGTGTTGGATAATCTGGTGAACTGCCATACAGCATGATGCCGCTACGTACAATGTCTGAATGAAGGGTTTGATGATGCCGCAGAATGGCTGCGCTATTACTGAGCGAGATTTTACCTTCAAGCCCCTGAATGGACTGGCTAAAAATCAGGTTTTGATACTGAATCCCGTCCACGCCAAAACGCTGGCCATCCGCATCGGAGAAATGGGTCATATGGGTAATGGAACGGACAGTGTTCAGCTGTTGCAGCTCCTGCCAGATCTCTGCATATTGCTGCGGCTCGAAACCCAGACGGTTCATGCCGCTGTTCATTTTCAAATACACATCAAACTGTGCATCCGGCGCTATTTCGGCAAACTGTTTCAGCCATTGCACTTGATGTCGGGAATGAATGGCAAAGCTCATTTCATGCTTCACACATGCAAATAAATCCTCAAAAGCGAAAATACCTTCGAGCAACATTAGCGGCTTCTTGCATCCCAGCGCACGTAGCCGCGCGCCCTCTTCAATATCCAGAAAGGCAAAACCGTCTGCACCTTCAAGTCCAGCATAGACACGTTCAATCCCGTGCCCATAGGCATTGGCCTTGACCACGGCAAATACCTGACTATTGGGCATACATTGGCGCGCCACACTTAAATTATGCGCAAGCGCCTGTTGATGGATAATTGCAGTAATGGGACGTGGCATACATTCCTCCTTGAATATTCCGCCTCAGATAGTCTTAAGCCGCCTGGTGATAGCGCGCCAATGACAATCCTTCGGTACTAATTTCAGGATCACGTGCCAAAACTAGATCGCTGATTAATTTTCCTGAACCGCAGGCCATGGTCCAACCCAGCGTGCCATGTCCAGTATTCAGGAACAGGTTTTTAAAACGGGTTTTCCCAATAATTGGCGTACTGTCCGGGGTCATTGGACGCAGTCCTGTCCAGAAACTGGCCTGATTCATGTCTCCTCCAGGGAATAAATCACGGGTCACCATTTCCAGCGTGCCGCGACGATCTTCATTCAGACCCAAATTAAAACCGCTCAGTTCAGCCATTCCCCCTACGCGGATGCGCTGGTCGAAACGGGTAATCGCAATTTTATAGGTTTCATCCAGTACTGTAGATTGTGGTGCATAGGCCGGATCTAAAATCGGAATGGTCAGTGAATAACCTTTCACCGGATAGACCGGTAAATTCAGTTCAAGCGGTTTGAGGAAATCACGTGAATAACTACCAAAGGCCAGCACATATTTATCTGCCGTGAGTACCTGACCATTCACCAGAACACCTTTGATCTGGTCACCTTCTACAATCAGCTTTTCAACGTTCTGATTAAACTTGAACTCTACACCCATCCCTTTGGCATGTTCTGCCAGGGCATTGGTAAACAGATAGCAGTCACCCGTTTCGTCATTGGGTAAATGCAAACCACCCACCAGTTTATCTTTAGCCTGTGCCAATGCCGGCTCTACACGCGCCAGTCCATCACGGTCAAGCAGCTCAAACTCCACACCGGTTTCTTTCAGAACTTCAATATCGCGCTGCACCGCATCCAGCTGTGCATCTTTACGGAAAATCTGCAAAGTGCCTTTCGAGCGGTTCTCATAAGAAATGCCAATGTCACGGCGCAAATTACGTAAACAGTCACGGCTGTATTCAGCCACACGCACCATACGTTCTTTATTGACTGCATAATGCTGGGCATTACAGTTTTTCAGCATTTGTGCCATCCACTGCAATTGCCACAAGCTGCCATCGACATTAATCGCCAACGGTGCATGATGCTGAAACATCCATTTGACTGCCTTAAACGGAATACCTGGTGCAGCCCAAGGGGTCGAATATCCTGGAGAAATCTGCCCGGCATTACCGAAGCTGGTTTCTTGCGCCGGACCTGCCTGACGATCTAACACAGTCACGGTTGCTCCCTGCTGCGCCAGATAGTAAGCGCTTGCCACACCAATCACACCACTACCCAAAACTAATACGCGCATTACCTTAACCCTCAAACATCTTTTCAGTTTATTTCACTAGTATATTTTTGCTTTAATAGTTAAATTCACTATATTCAGACTGTATATTCAGTGAAATAAATATTTTTTCGGGCAGAATTAAAAAAAAGAGGGAAATATTAATGCGCAAATTAGACCGCATTGATCGCATGATTCTAGACATCCTGCAACGCGATGGCCGGATTGCCATTAGCGAACTTGCAGCACGCGTCAATCTATCAACCACACCCTGTTCAGAACGGGTAAAACGGCTGGAACGCGAAGGCATCATCATGGGTTATTACGCCCGTCTAAATCCGGAAATGCTAGAACGTAGTTTGCTGGTATTTCTGGAAATCAAACTCTCAGCCAAATCAGGTGATGTCTTTGATCAGGTGGCACGCAATTTGACTGAGATTCCGGAAGTCCTGGAATGCCATTTAATTTCCGGTGATTTTGATTATCTGGTCAAAGCGCGTTTAAAGGAAATGAGTGCCTATCGCCGCCTGTTGGGAGATTTACTAAAAAAACTGCCCGCTTCTGCTTCATCCCACAGTTATGTAGTGATGGAAGAAGTCAAAGAAAGTTTATATCTGGACCTAGGTATTTAGTAATGATGGCTTTTTAAAGCTACGGACAAAAACAACAAAGCCCCAAACGGGGCTTTGAGATCGAATATTGATTGGACTTATTAAACCTTAAGCAGGAATGCGTAGCACCTGTCCCGGGAAAATATCATCTGCATCTTTGAGCAACGGACGGTTGGCTTCAAAAATTTTATTATACTGATTGGCATCACCATAAAATTCTTTTGAAATTTTTGACAAGCTGTCACCTGATTTCACTGTGTAGAACTTACTTTCCGGCTCAGGACTGCTTACTGTAAGCTGATCATCCACTTTGGCGACATGATCAATATTACCCACGGCCAGAACAATCTTTTCACGATCGGCCTGACTTTGTACCTGACCTCTGACCGTCGCCAGATCGGAGGCTGAGTTATAACTGATGGATAAGCCAGTGATCGGAAGGCCCAGACTTTTCACATGGCCGAGTAGTTTATTTGCCACTTCCTGAGCAGAAGGCTCTGCAGGTTGTGCTGCAGTCGGCGTTGTCGTTGTAGGTGCAGCCTGTGGTTCTGCAGCAGCTGTATTCTTCTTACCGATACCTTTTACAAAATCAAAAAGACCCATAGCGGACTCCATTCTTGTTGTTAATGTCACATCACTCTTATTTTTATAATGAAAACTCTAGAGAGATAGTTAGTCATTGGTGACAGAAAGGTAATGGATTGTAAAACCTCCATTCATATAAAAAGCAGATACAAAAAAACCACCTCAAGGGTGGTCTTTATGTTCAGCAAAGCTGAAATCGGCGATTAACCCAGTTTCTTAGAAACGTAGTCAATTGCAGATTGAACAGTTGTGATTTCGTTAGAATCTTCATCAGGAATCGTGATGTCAAAATCATTTTCGAAAGACATAACAAGTTCAACTAGATCTAGAGAATCTGCACCTAAGTCATCCATGAAAGACGCTTCGTTTTTAATCTCTTCGATTTTGATACCAAGTTGTTCTGCAACTGCTTGCTTAACACGTTGTTCGATATCGCTCACAGGAATTCTCCTCATTGCTTGTGGCGTTTTTAATGCCGTTAGTTTAATTGAATCTAAAAAATTTGGAAAGTTTATACTTGAGCTTAACTCATGTATAAGCCCCCATTTACATGCATAACTGTACCAGTAATGTAACTGGCTTTATCTGAAGCCAAGAAACTTACGGCATTTGCGATATCCTGTGGATCACCTAAACGGTTTAATGCCACTTGCTCAGTCATTTTTTTACGAATTTCTTCGCTTAACTGTTCAGTCATCTCAGTCGCAATAAAACCTGGTGCGACCGAGTTTACCGTAATCTGACGACTGCCCATTTCTTTGGCAAGGCTGCGGCTAAATGCTTCAATACCTGCTTTGGCAGCAGAATAGTTGGCCTGACCTGGGTTGGCAAAGTGTGCCACCACAGAACTGATATTGATGATGCGGCCGAAACGCGCCTTGGTCATGCCTTTGAGTACACGCTTAGACAGACGGTAAACTGCTTTCAGGTGAATATTTAAAATATCATCCCAGTCATCTTCAGACATACGCAGCAGCAAATTGTCTTTGGTAATACCTGCATTATTGACCAACGCAAGGACTGGACCATAGTTCTGTTCGATGTCCGTTACCAGCGCATCAATCGCAGCACCATCACGTACATCCAGTACTTTTCCAGCGCCATTTTCAGCAAATTCTGCCGATAATTTTTCCGCACCTGCTTCAGACGTTGCAGTACCTACGACAAAATAACCGTCTTGAATCAATTGCTGTGCGATCGCAGCACCAATACCACGACTTGCACCTGTTACCAGAGCAACTTTACGTTCCTGTGTCATGCACTTTTCCCTTCTGCCGCCAATACGGTGTTTAATGCATCTTCCAGACGAGATTGACTGTCCAGTGGAAGTGCTTTTTGAATATTCGGCAAGCGTTTCGCCAAGTTGGTCAATACATTACCCGGACCACATTCTACGATGTACTCAACACCTTCATCTTGAAGGAATTGTAAGGTTTTAGTCCATTGTACCGACTCATAAAGTTGCGCGGTCAACGCCTGACGCAATTCATCTACACTGGTTGCCGCTTGCGCGCCTACATTTTGTAATACAGGAATGCGTGGTAGCTCAATGGCGGTTTGTTCCAATGCCGGAGCAAACTGTTCAGCAGCAGGTTTCATCAATGAACAATGCGATGGAACCGATACTGGCAATGCAATGGCTTTTCCGCCGTTTTCTTTGGCCAATGCCATCACTGCTTCAACGCGATCTTTATTGCCTGCAACGACAACCTGCCCTTGCGCATTGTAGTTCGCCGCTTCGACAGAACCTTCGCCTGCTGCAGTTGCTTGTGCACACAGCTCAATCACTTTGGCATCGTCCAGACCCAAAATGGCAGCCATCGCACCCACACCCTGAGGTACAGCAGTCTGCATGAGTTTGCCACGCAAGTTCACTAGCTTCGCAGCATCACCCAGGCTTAAAGCACCTGATGCAACCAGTGCGCTGTATTCACCCAGTGAATGGCCTGCAAGATATTTCGGTGCTACACCGCCAGATTCTAACCACACGCGCCATAAGGCAATACTTGCAGTCAGCAATACCGGCTGGGTAAATTCGGTTTGATCCAGACCTTCGCCAGTTTGCGCAATCTGCCACAGATCAAAACCGACGGCTTCAGATGCTTCTGCAAATGTCTCGTGAATACTCGCAAACTGTTCTGCAAGTTCAGCCAGCATACCGGCTTTCTGTGAGCCCTGACCCGGAAACACAAATGCAGTTTTCGTTGCGGGTGCTGCTTGTTCGAGTGGTGTAGCAGACATAATAAAATCCTTTCATTCAAGAGGTGTGCTTCTTCAATCCTAACCAGAAGACTGACCAATAAGACCACCTAAATCATTGTGGAGCGCAATTTAGCATGTAATTTTGCTGGCGGTAATTGCCAAATACAACAAAAAACCGATACACCTAAAAATCAAAGACAAAAAAAAGGGAGCTAAATGCTCCCATTTTTTCTACTAAGCTTGACGCTTAATACATCACCAATTATTCAGCAGATGCTTTAGCGAATAATTGACGACCACGGTAGATACCATCTTTAGATACGTGGTGACGACGGTGAGTCTCGCCAGTAGCTTGGTCTACAGTTAATGCATTCTCGGTTAAAGCGTCATGTGAACGGCGCATGTCACGGCGAGAGCGACTTTTACGGTTTTGCTGAACGGCCATGATGGCTCCTTACAAAGATCGAAAAAATGGATCAGAACAAATTCGATTGTCTTATACACAAGAGTATAACACAAAAATTAGTTAAGTTTACCCTTCAAAGCAGCCAAAACTTCAAACGGGTTGTCCCGTTTTTCTTCAGCCACTTCTTCTACGGCAGGTTGATGCTTATGTTCACAAAACTCATGTTTAGGCGACAACGGCATCAACAATAACAGTTCATCTTCTATCAGCGCGAGCAAATCAGCGGTCGCCGGTGCATCATAATCACCTTTGGTCGTTGCTTCACTTTCACCTAGGACGATGAAATCAGCATCCTCATCCAAGCGCTCTATCAGTGACTCATCATCCACAAGTGCTAAATGGAACGATGAAACCAGTTCAATTTCTACAGTTTCCAGACAACGCTGGCATTCCATAGGAACTTTTGTTTCAACGTGACCATCTAGCCATGCAATACGATGATAGGCATCCATTGATAGCTTACAGTCTATGTTAATCAATTGATCATCAATTGATCCAACAGCTTCACGAGCGATACGAACAAAGCGGGATAAAGGCAGTTGACCTGACCATTTAAAGCCCTGTTCAGCCCATTTAAACGGCTCAATCTGTGCCGGAAAGGTATTTGCTGACATAATTAAGGCGGCAATTCTACAAATTCATCAGTACTCTGTCAAAGATTAAGATACAATTTTGTACTTATTTCGACAGACCATTTGGGTAACTCAAGTCATGCATCTGTTGCAGCCGCAAACAGAAGTGAATGTTTCATCACTCGTTAGCACAATTCCAAGCCTTGATTCTGACAGTTCAACACAACAAGTGCAACTCTCGCCATGGGCGAATTTATCGTCAGAAGCGCAGCAGGTGGACTGGCTCATCTTACACTTTAATCACTGGTTTTCCCATTTAAATGTCACTTTAGTGCGCGGCGAATTTGAACCAGAATATTTCCCTGCAAGTACAAACAGTCCTGCCCGGATCCAGTTTGCCCATGGTTTCTTTAATAGCGCTTTGCATGAAATCAGCCACTGGACCATTGCCGGAGACAAACGCCGCCTGCTGCCTGATCTGGGTTACTGGTATGCCCCGGATGGGCGGACCCGTGAACAGCAGGTTTTATTTGAACAAGTGGAAATCAAGCCACAGGCAATTGAATGGATGTTTGCCCAGGCTTTTGGCCGTAAATTCCGGGTTTCTTTGGATAACCTGACTGGCGACGGCGGTGATGGCGCCAGCTTTAAAGATAATGTCTACGCTCAAGTACAGGCTTATTTTAATGGTACAGCCAAACTTCCACGTGATGCAGCTCGCTTTATCCAATGTATCTGTATCTGCATCAGAGGTGGCAAAAGTTTACAATCTGATGAATTTATACGTGAAATACTTGATTAAATTACACAAATCTACCTTTTTTATGATTGCCAGATCTTGTCTGAGCGCCACATAATAAGCCATTAGCCCAAGCTTGGAGTAGTCTCTATGCTGCATTTACGCGTACACCCCGACAATCCGCAACCCCGCTTAATCAGTCAGGCAGTGGAACGTATCCGTGCGGGTGATGTGGTGGTCTATCCCACTGATGCGGCCTATGCGATCGGTTGCCAGATTGGGAACAAGAGTGCCATGGAGCGGATTGCGCAAATTCGTGGTCTGGGCCCAAAGCATCAATATGCGATTCTGTGCTGTGATTTGTCCGATATTGCCACTTATGCCAAGGTGGACAATGCCATGTACCGTTTGCTGAAAAATAATACACCGGCTATCACGACCTTTATTTTACCTGCGACCAGCGAAGTGCCACGTCGGTTGATGCATCCTAAAAAGAAAACTATTGGTCTACGCATTCCGAATAATCCGGTGTGTCAGATGTTGCTCAAAGAACTCGGTGTGCCCTTATTGACTTCTACCCTGATTTTACCGGGTCAGACTGACCCACTTGACGATCCTTATGATATTGAAATGCAACTGGGCAAACGCATTGATGTTTTTGTAGATAGCGGTTTAGGCACCTTGAGCACGACCTCTATTGTAGATTTATCCGGTGATCATCCAGAAGTGATTCGTCGTGGTATGGGAGATGTCAGCGCCTTTGAATAAATGAGGTCTGAGAATTTCCCCATAAACATTGAGGGAGTCAGAATAAATGGATTTATTTTACTTGCTCCTAAATCAGCATGAATTTTCTGTACAGGATTTGATCTATGCAGAACTGCCTTGGACACTGCAATCCAAGGCAGTCATGGTCGAAGCACATCCTTCTCCCCATCTCACTATAAATATTGATCATACTGAATACCAATTTTTCCTGACGTTGGCTCTAGTGAGACAGTTGTTGCAGATCTATTCAAACCAAAATGTATGCCTGGCAGAAACTTGCCAACGTATCATTGAATTTGCGATCAAGGAATACAGTCATTCCTCACCATGAAAATCTAAAACAGCATATGGTGAGAGGTTGCAATTCTATTCTTTTCAATTCGGCATAAATGCAGTGGCTGGCAAAAACAGTTTAGGAATCTGAACTACGCTCATAATGACGAACCGCAATGAAATTTGGACATTGCGATAGCTTCTGTTCATGATGCATGAGCTCTTGACCCAGTTTATTTTTCAGATACACATGAAAAATAATCTGATCTTCTTCCAGTACATTCAACATCGCTGTGCGTGCCTTGGGTTCCATGACTTTAAAGGAATTGATTGACTCACAAGACATAGCTTGCATATCCAGTTTAATCCGCTCATCCAGCTGGTCGCCCTCATAGGCCATATGCCGCATGTAAAAACGGATATTGGGATATTGATCCAGCACACTAAAATCCATTTTCATGGCCTGCATGACAGGTCGGGCCTGTTCGGCAAAAGCTGAAAATCCGCCTGATTTCAGCCCTGTGCGTGCTTCATCTTCAAGCTGCATAATCTGATATTTGGGATAAGCCCAAAATCCCCCGAATGCGATCATCCCAATAACAACCAGAATAAGTGGCATGCTTTCTTCACCTTTTTATTGATTTTTGTGATTCTTGACTATTTTTCGAGAGTATAGCGGGATTTTTGACCAAAAATTACGGGGAAATATTTTATTAATACTTATTAATTTTATGTTTTTTAATGGGAAATCCGTTTAAAAATCATTCAATACCTGCCAGCTAGCTTATTTTCTCTTTTAATGAGAGTCATTGTATTGATCGAGTTTTTTTGAAGTGAATCAACTGGCATCATCTACCAGATACGCTTAATTATGAGAGCCAATTTAACGTAAAAATCACCGTGGCATTTGCTGCCCAATTCTGCCATTTTTCTCGGTGCTATTTTGAAAGAGCTGATAAATTCCATTATTTTTTTAAGTTTTTATGGCTTTGACAGCTTATTTAATTTATTTAAAGTTACTTTTCCAGTACAATGACAACGCTTAATCCTGTGCTTTTCTTTCGATCAGATACCGAAAATCAAGCCTTTGCATGCCTTTGAAAATTCGCGTGGCCTATAATTGTAATGACTCAAATTATCCATAACACTATGGAATCTGCTCCGCACATTCGGGTTCTGGATGAATGGCAGGATACAATTCCAGAGGATCTGTATATTCCTCCAGCGGCATTTGAAATCTTATTAGAACATTTTGAAGGCCCACTCGACTTTTTAATTTACCTGATTCAAAAAAACGGTTTTGATCTGTTACAGGTCGATATCGCGCCGATTGCAGCACAGTATTTGTCTTATATGGACGCGATGAAATCCCTGAATATCGAGCTGACGGCCGATTATATGGTGATGGCAGCCTTACTGGCAGATCTGAAATCGCGTTTGCTGTTACCTAAACCAAAAAGCCTGACTGCGATTGAGCAGGATCCAAAACAAGAACTGATTGACCGTTTAGAAAATTATTTAAGAATTAAACAGGCAGCAGAACGTCTGGGTCAGATGCCAATTCTGGAACGAGACACTTTCAGCACCAACGTCAGTCTGGGAGACATCCAGCAGCCGAATGAAGGCTATTCAAGCGATTTATTGCGTGATGCCTTGCTCTGTATATTTAACCGTCCTGAACCCGTGATTCATCAGGTACAACAGGAACCGGTACTGCTGGAAGAACGGATTGCCTATATTGAAAGTTGTATTGAAACTGGCGCAGTACTCAGCTTTAAGGACTTGTTAAAACCGAGCCAAGGCCGTATGGGTATGGTAGTGACCTTTATGGCGGTACTGGAACTGACCCGACAACAAAAAATTCAGATTATTGCTACAGGTATTGAAGCCCCGCTCGCGATTCAAGGAGCCAGTCAATGACATTCGATCAAAATACGCTGTTATCTGCAGAAGATAATCTGCATGAAGTATTGATGCAGCTTGAAGCGATTATTTTCGCCAGCGACTCCGCGGTTTCACTGGCGCGTCTGAAAGAAGCTTTTCAAGATCGCTATAGCAAACCGGAATTACGTCAGTATTTACAACAACTTTCCATGCTCATGCATGGCCGTTCGATCGAACTGATTGAAACAGCACAAGGTTATCGTTTTCAAGTACGTGCAAAATATCGTAATATTATTGCACAGACCTGGCCTGAGCGACCGGCTCGCTTGTCGCCTTCATTACTGGAGACGCTTGCAGTGATTGCTTATCACCAGCCAGTGACTCGAGCGGATATTGAACAGATTCGTGGTGTTACGAATAACAGTCAAAACCTGCGTACGCTGTTTGACTGGAACTGGATTAAAGAGTCCGGATTTCGTGAACTCCCTGGAAGACCTGCGTTGTTAATGACAACGCCACAATTTTTAAATGCGTTTGGCCTGAATAGTTTGGGCCAATTGCCTCCCCTGCAGGATGCCAAGGAAGCTTTTATGGCCCTCGATGCGAATGCACCGAAGTCATAAATAGGTGAACTGTTGATAATTATTTCTAAGGTTATGCTGTCATGAGTGAAAAGTTGCAAAAGGTGCTTGCACGCGTTGGTTTGGGTTCTCGCCGTTATATGGAAGAAGTCATTGCCGCGGGTCGTGTAAGTGTCAACGGGCAAATTGCCCAAGTGGGTGAACGAATCGAACCAGGTGATGAGCTTCGCATCGATGGTCGTAAAGTTGCCTTCCAGATTGAAGACGAAATCCGTCGTCGTGTCATTATCTATTACAAGCCTGAAGGCGAGATCTGCTCACGTAGCGATCCTGAAAACCGTCCGACCGTGTTTGAACAGCTGCCTGCTATTCCGGGCGATCGCTGGGTGATGGTCGGTCGTCTGGATATTAATTCCACCGGTCTACTCTTGTTCACAAATGATGGTGAACTTGCGAATCGCTTGATGCACCCATCGAATGAAATCGAACGTGAATATGCAGTTCGTGTCATGGGTGAAGTAACGCCACAAATTCGTAACAACATGCTTAAAGGCGTGGTGCTAGACGATGGTCCGGCAAAATTCGAATCTTTCTCTGAACTGGGCGGTGACGGGATCAATCGTTGGTTCCAGGTCGTGGTGAAAGAAGGTCGTAACCGTGAAGTACGTCGTATCTTTGAATCACAAGGCCTGAAAGTCAGCCGTCTACTGCGTACCCGTTATGGTACTGTGATTTTGCCACGCGAACTGCGTACCGGTCGCTGGATTGAACTGGATAAAAACGATATCGACAACCTGACCAAAGCTGTGGAATTGAAGCCACGTCAAGGTACAGGCTTGTTTGGTATGGCGAAACGCCGTAACGAGCGTATGCAAGACAAACCGATGGCTGCGCGCCGTGGCGGTTTCTTGCGTCAGCAACGTCGTGACAGTGATGAGCAACCACAAAATAATACTGGCCGTGAGCGTCGTGATGACAATGCTTATGGTCGTCGTGACAGAGCTGAAAACCAGAATGGCACTCAGTTTGTACGTCGTGAAAACCGTCCTGATCAAGGTTTCGGCCGCCGTGAAGAGCGTGATGAAAATGCGCCGCGCCGTCCATATGGCGTCAACAAAGGCTTTAAAAAGTTTTAATTAAGATAAATAAAAAAGTCAGGCACATTGCCTGACTTTTTTATGCCTTATGCATCAGGCACTTTGTGGAATCCCTTGCGGAATGGCACCGAGTAAACGCTTGGTATATTCATGCTGTGGAGATTGATACAATTCATCTGAATTGGCGATTTCCACCAATTCACCATGATTCAGCACCATGATCTGATCTGAAATATATTTCACTACCGACAAATCATGTGAAATAAAGATATAGCTGAGTCCGAATTCATCCTGCAAATCTTGCAGTAAATTCAGCACCTGCGCCTGTACTGAGACATCCAGTGCCGAGACCGATTCATCGCAGATCAAAATCTCAGGCTTTAAGGTCAGGCAACGTGCGATTGCAATCCGCTGACGCTGACCACCGGAAAACTCATGCGGGTAGCGATAAAAAGCCTGAGCAGGCAAGCTGACCCGTTCCAGCAAATCCAGAGCCATTTGTTTGCGTTCGGCATCATCCTGACCAATCTTGTGAATCTGCATCGGTTCCATCAGGATTTGCCCTACGGTAAAGCGCGGATTCAGAGAAGCATAGGGATTCTGGAAAATGATCTGGATTTTACGTTGATACTGGGTAAATTCCTGTTCCGACATGTCCAGAATGTCCCGACCCTGAAACAGTGCCTTACCGCCCGTAGCCTTTTGCAGACGCATCAGCAACAAGCCAATGGTGGTTTTACCCGAACCGGACTCCCCGACCAACCCCAAGGTCTTGCCTTTGGCCAGCTGAAAAGAAACTCCTTTTACTGCTTGAAACTCATCTTTGCCAAACAGTCCTTTACGACTATAAAAAGATTTTTGCAGATCCCGTACATCCAAAATAATTTCCTCTCCGCCCTTTAGTCCACGTGAACGTTGCGGAAGCTGAGTATTCAGACGAATATCTTCCAGCCAGGTTGAACCATCCTGTTTCATAAAATCGCTGATCATCGGCAAACGTAACGGACGTTGCGAGAGTTGCGGGCGGCAGTGCAACAAGGCTTTGGTATACATGTCCTGAGGCCGGTCCAGCACCTCCCGAACCGGACCCTGTTCACGGATTTCCCCATGGCGCATCACAATCACCTGATCGGCAATTTCACCAACCAATGCCAGATCATGGGTAATAAACAGCATCGACATCTGGCGACGCTGACGCAGCGATTCCAGCAAGTCCAGAATCTGCTTTTGAATAGTCACATCCAGGGCTGTGGTCGGTTCATCTGCAATCAACAGTTTAGGTTCACAAGCAATGGCCATGGCAATCATGACGCGTTGCTGCTGTCCACCGGAAAGCTGCCCCGGATAGGCATCAATTTTAGTTTCTGGCGCAGGGATCCCCACTTCTTTGAGGAGCTCCAGGGTACGTTGCCGCGCCTGTTTTTTATTCATGCCTAAATGTAGTTGCAAGATTTCTGCAATCTGCATGCCTACCGTAAATACCGGATTTAGCGAAGACATTGGCTCCTGAAAAATCATGGCAATGTCTTTGCCGCACATCTTGCGCATTTCACGGGTTTTAAGCTTGAGCAGGTTTTTCCCTTCAAAGATGATCTGGCTATCTTCTGAAATACGTGCGCTTTCTGCCGGAAGCAGGCCCATAGTGGCGAGGGAAGTGACCGACTTGCCACTTCCCGATTCGCCTACCAGTGCAACTGTGGTATTGGCCGGAATCTCGAAAGAAACCCCTTTTACAGTCTCAATATATTCTTTATTTTCACCTTTAAAACTGACTCGCAGATTTTCTACGCGAAGTAGCGCAGGTGCTGTGCTTGGATTGATTTCAGACATCGTTGCGCTCCTATTTCAGTTTTGGATCTAATGCATCACGGAGTGCATCGGTAAACATCGAGAATGCAGTCACCAATACCGCCATGGCGATTGAGGCTGCCGCCAGTTGCCACCATTTACCCAAAATCAACTCGCTTTGCGCTTCATTTAGCATACTGCCCCATGACACTACCCCGATAGGCACACCGAAACCAAGGAAGCTCAAAATGACTTCAGACTTGATAAATGCCACCACCAGAATAGACATCTGCACCAGGGCAATATGGCTGACATTGGGAAAAATATGGACAAACATACGACGCAGATTACTCACGCCAATCGCCTTGGCAGCCAGCACATATTCACGTGCCGTATGTTTCATGTATTCGGCACGAACCAAACGGAAAACTCCGGTCCAGCCAGTCAGACCTAAAATCAGGATAATTGATAAAATACCTTTCTGCTGTAACACTGCGGCAATCGCCAAAACCAGCAACAAATAGGGAATCGAGGTAAAGATATTATAAAACCAGTTTAGGACATCATCGACCCAGCCACCAAAGTAACCTGCTATTGCACCCAGTGCAGTCCCAATCAGTACAGCGACAAAAGCTGCAATCAGTCCAACCAGAATCGAGGTTTCAGCCCCCTTAATGGTTTTCTGTAAAACATCCTGACCCCATTTATCGGCGCCAAAGACCAGACTTTGCTTGAGTTCCCCACTTTCATCCATCAGCTGGCCGCCGAGCTCCTGATTAATGGCCTTCATGTCTTCTGCCAGCGGATCGACCACGCCATAATAATCGATGCCCGCACCAGCACCCTGCTCAGCAGCAATTTCAGCATTCAATTCAGCAATGACATCTTTTAAGGGATCAACTGGATTGACCGGTACAGCAACAGATTCTGTACCCTGTTCTGCATCAGATCCAGCCGGAACTGGCGCTGCACTGATAAAACTCGGCGGTGCATAGCTGACCGCCACTTCTTTATTCCAGTCTTTGGCAATCAGGCCGCTCATTGAAAGTACCAGCAGCAGCAGATAAAACAGCACCACATACAGGGAAAACATGGCAATCCGGTCACGTTTCAAACGGCGCATGGCCAGTTGCCATAATCCTGTTGAAGCCGATTCAGGTGCTGCTTCAGCCGCTTGTTCTTTTTTAAATATCGCACTCAGCATAATTCACCTACTTCAACTGTACACGCGGATCGACCCATTTATAGATCAGATCGGCAATCAGGTTGAATATCATGGTCGCAGCAGCAACATAGACCGTAATGGCTTTAATCACAGGAAAATCGGAACGTTCTACCGCAATAATGACTTCACGGCCAATTCCAGGAATACCAAAAAAACGTTCAATCAGGAAAGCACCGATCAGCAGTGCCGGAAGTCCTGCCATGACATCGGTAATAATCGGAATCGAAGCATTGCGCAAGACATGCACGCCCATGATACGGTTTTCACCCAGGCCTTTGGCACGCGCAGTACGTACATAGTCCTGATTAACTTCATCCAGTACGAAACTACGATACAGGCGTAGTGTTGGTGCGATACTGACCACCAACATAATCAGCACAGGTAACAAGGCGTATTTGAAAAGGTTGTCGGCGAAATTATCACTCCAGCCCTGTACCGGGAACCAGCTCAGTTCATAAGCCAGGAAATACTGGAACACGATGATATATACCAGAATACTGATCGACATACCGATCGTACACAGCATCATGATCATGCGATCTGTCAAAGAACCACGAACCGAAGCCACACCCAAAGCCAGAATGATAGAAATAATGGTTTGCAGAATGGTCAGGGGAATCAGAATGGTCAGTGAGGGTCCCAAACGGGTGGTGATAATCTGTGCCACTGACTCCCCGGTACTCCAGCTCACCCCATAATCAAAGGTTAAAATCTGCTTGATAAAGATCCAGAGTTGTACGTAATACGGTTGATCCACACCCAGTTGCTGACGGATGTTCTCAATCTGTTCCGCATTGGCCATTTTACCGGCCAGAATATAGGCAGGGTCTCCACCTACCCAGTTAAACAGCAGAAATATCAGCAAAATCACCCCGAGCATGGTCGGGATCATTTGCCAAAGCCGTCGAATAATATATGCCAGCATCGCTTGCCTTCCTTAATTTTTTCCAGAGATTTCATTAAAGAAAGCTTTGCTGTCCGGATCACGACCCAAGAAGTCTTTCACCATTTGCTCGCCATGCTTTTGACCACCTTGAGCCAGGACCGTATTGCGATAATGCGCACCGACTTTCTTGTCCATCAGCTGATCACCAAAGGAGGAAAGCATATCCAGGGCAATAACCTCAGACCACATATAGCTGTAGTAACCTGCTTGATAGCCGCCCATCAGATGCCCGAACTGTCCCGGGAACTGCTGACCGTTAACATAACCCAAGGCAGTTTTACCTTCCATATCCTGCCAGAGTTTTAAAGGCTCAATGTTTTTTGCATCTTTACCATGCAGGGCCATATCATATTGGGCATATAAAGCCTGACGGGCATAATGCAGGCCTCGGCCGTAATTCTTCACATTCTTTAAGCGCTCGGTCATGGCAGCATCCACCCGAGGACATGCTGGCTCACAGTAATCTGCTACTTTTGACAAGGTTTCCAGACGACGTGCCCACTCTTCGTACATCTGTGACGGCGCTTCAACAAAGTCACGCTCTACCGAAGTACCAGATTGTTCTGTATAGCGGGTCTTCGAAAGAATCCCGTGCAAGGCATGACCCATTTCATGCACAAAGGTTTCCAGTTCATTGCTGTTCAAGCCCTTACGGTTAAAATTGGTCACCAGTACCGATACCGGACGACGCTGATTCAGGGTACTGCCGCCATAAGCTCCCCAGACAGCTGCATGCCCATATTTGCCTTCACGCGGGTATTTATCAACATATAATCCGCCCAGGAATTCGCCCGTAGCTTTGTCATGTACCGCATAATATTCTACTTCATCATGCCAGGCCTTGACTTTCACCGGCTTGAACTCAATACCATAGAGTTCCGAAGAAATAGCGAATAACCATTTTTGCGATGCTTCTGTCGGGAAATAATCCCGCAATTTTTCCTGGTCTACCTTGTATTTGGCCTGACGCAGTTTTTCACTCCAGTAACCCTGATTCCAGCGTGTAATTTCTGCTTTCTCTAATGGAACTTTTAAAGTTTCAGCCTTGAACTGGCGTAATTGTTCTACATCCTGCTTTTCTAGAGGTGCAACTTTGGCATAAACCTCATCCAGAAAACCGTTCACCGCTTCCGAAGTTTTGGCCATGCGGAATTCAAGCGCAGAATGGGCATAGCTTTCCTTGTCAAAAAGTTGTGCCATTTCATAACGCAGATCAATGGCCTTTTTCATGAATTGCAAGTTTTGTTCGGTCCCGCGACGCGTGTAAGCGGTCTGGTAACGTTTGCGTGCTTCATCACTTTCTGCCAGCTCCATAAAAGGCTGGTATTCCGGATAATCAAAGCCGAGCAGATAATTGCCCTTTTCATTTTTCTTTAAATTTGCGATGTAACTTTCTGGCAGGCCTTTCATTTCAGCTGGAGTAAATTCAACTTTTTCAGGGTTATCCCGCACATTTTTGGAAAAGTCCTGTCCCAGTTTGGTACTTTCTTCAATAATTTCTTTCAGTCGTTTCTGTTTTTCTGCACTGAGTTGTACCCCGGTGTTCTCAAACTGCTCCAGAATATCTTCTAAAAATTTCTGATCAATCGGATCACTGGCTTTCAGTTTCTTGAACTGGGCATACAGTTTAGGATTCTGATACAGGGTGGTCTGGTATTTGCTGATTTTAAGTTCACAGTCATCGGCTGCCTGACGCAATGCAGGATCCGGATCGACATTACTATATAGCCCTACTGCAGCACCGAAATCACGGGCTTTGGCATGCAACTCATCCCATTCAGCCAGATAAGGTCCGGCCTTGGCTTTATTTTTAATTTTCTTATTTTCAAATATCTGGATATCTTTTTGCATGGAGGCCAGACTGGCATCACATAAAGACGGAATTTCTGCAGCCTTGAATAATGGCAGCAGCTGTACTTGGGTATCTGCCGCTACACCTTGATATCCCCCCATTATCATTAAACATAAGGTACTTAATTTTAAAGACTTTGATTTCATATTCATCTCCAGATTTTTTCTTACTTTTTCGTATTAATATCGATATACATCCATTCTGAAGACAGAATCGGATGGGACTTATGTCCAATAATTTGGGGTTGGGTCAAGGCGTTACGGTAGGTGCTATAGAGCATCAGGGTTGGCATGTTGACTTCGAGAATCCTGGTCATTTTGCGATAGAGCAGATCACGCTCCGGACCTGGCGGCATGCTCTGGGTTTGCTCGTAAAGACGGTCAAATTCAGGATGCTTGAAACAGGCATTGTTGGTGACATTGACATTCTTGCCATAGAACAGCTGCATAAAATTGTCGGCATCCGGATAATCGGCAATCCATGCAGAACTCTTGAACATGGTTTTACATTGCTTTTCCAGCTTGATGCCTTCAGCGAATGGCATGGCCTTACTGGTCAGCTGAATATGGATACTGTCCAGGGTCTTTTTCCAGAACTCACCCTGTTGCTGGCCCCGACTGGTATTCCCAGTAATCAGTTCAATCACCAGAGGTTTACCTTCAGGCGTTTTCCGCCAGCCATCTGCACCGATCTTGTAGTTATAGCGGTCGAGCAACATGTTGGCTGCTTTGACTGAATAGGGAATACTGCTTTTATAGGACGGTGAATAGCCTGCTACTCCTGGGGGGATAGGCATGTGCAGTTTTGCTCCATCCCCCTTAAGTAATACATTGATCATGTTTTCTACAGAAAATGCCATCGCCATGGCACGACGTAAGGCAATTTTTTCTGGCGCGAAACCACCCACGACCGGGTTTTGCATATTCCAGTAATGATAGCTAATGGAGGGCTCTAAAATACGTGACAGCTTCACTCCCTGCTGAGCCAGCTCAGGCTTTAATTTGTCACCATCGAGGGCCTGTACGACGATATCGCCCTCAATTTCGAGCAGGTCCAGTTCATTTTTCTTAAATGCCAGCATCCGGGATTGCGCTTCTTCAATAACACGCACATCAATAGTGCCGATTTGAGGCATTTTTTTGCCCTGCATGGCTTTTACAATGGCCTGATCTTCTGCACCACTGGCTTTAAAGTCCCAGACAAAACCACGATAAGCTGGATTTGGTTTTAAGATAATCCGTGAGCCTGGTGTCCAACGGCTGAGCACATAAGGGCCAGTTCCCACTGGCCTATTCATGACCCAACCCGCCTTGTCTTTATATTTTTCAATCACTTCACGAGCTACTGCAGCGGCAGGTCCATGTGCCAGCAACATCGGAAAGTTCTGATCCGGATTATTCAGCTTTAATATCAAGGTATAGCGGTCTGGAGTCTGAATCCCTTCAAACGGATTTTCATAGGCTTTGCCATTCTTTTTGCTTAGAGCCATCCATGCGTCCAGCCCTTTAATTCGGCCATCCAGCAACCAGCTGTTCGGTGAATGCAGCTTTGGGTCCAATAAACGTTTCAAGCTATAAGCATAGTCATACGAAGTCAGTTCACGTTTTTTATCGCCGAAGACCGGATCATCGGCAAAGTAAATACCCTTTTTAACTTTAATGGTATAAGTCAAACCGTCTGCACTCACTTGAGGCAAACTGACTGCAGTCAATGGCACTAATTTTGCCGGCGAGGCCAGATAATCATAGGTAAATAAAGTCTCAAAAATCGCGGCATTAATCTTGGCTGAATAACGGTCATGGATATAACCCGGATCAAAACCGGTTTCAGCTGCCAGAAATACTGTTTTTAAAACCTTATTCGGGTTGGCAGGATTGCTGGCCCATGTCGATGCACTCCCTGCCATCATCAAACCGGCCACTAACACCCCACTGGCCAGTTTTTTTAAAGTATTTTTATTCACATTCATACTGGTTCTTAATCTTCTCAAGTTATTTTTTAACAGGTTCAATATCCATATATTGCCAAACTGCTCTGGTCACCGGATGGGCCTTAAAGCCCTGTACATGCGGATGAATCAACCAGTTGCGTATACGGGTATTGTGCAGAATCCATGGATTATCGGCCTCCATCTGACGGTTCATCTGCTCATAATATGGCATCCGCTGCTGCGGCGGCAGTTTCATCGCGGTCTGGTACAATGCGTCGTAGGCTTTTGAGGTATAGCAACTCAGGTTGCCTTGCTGCGCATTTGGCCCATACAGTAACTGGGCAAAGTTTTCCCCTTCCGGATAGTCCGCAATCCAGGCTCCCCCCCACATCATATGTTTGCATTGGGTGGCTTCTTTTAGATTGTCAGCAAAATTACTAACCTTGAACTCAATTCGCACCCCGATCGCATCCAGATTCTTTTTCCATAACTCTGCAGAAATCACCGAAGAGCTTGAGCTGGTTGAATTCATTTTTAGTGTCAAAGGTTTGCCATCAGGCAAGGTTCGGTAACCATCAGCGCCTTTCTTATAGCCAAAGCGGTCAAGCAGTTTATTGGCCAGTAATGGGTTATAAGCAATACTGCTTTTATACGTCGGGTCATGTCCACCCACGCCCTCTGGCAAAATCATTTCAGCTTTATCGGCATGACCTTTGTACAACTGCTGGATGGCTTCTTTCTGGTTATAGGACAAGGCGAGAGCACGACGTAAGGCAATTTTTTCCAGTGAATTCCCACCAATTAACGGATCTCGCATATTCATGATGGTATAGGTAATTTCCGGTTCTTTATTCGGATAATGCAGGATGCCTTTTTTCTTGTATTCGCTTTTCAGCTGCTTATTTTCCAGTGCCTGTTCGGCGCCGCTCGCAGTGAGTTTGTCATAGTCCAGTTGTCCAGACTTTAAAGCCAGCCAGCGAGACTGTTCTTCTTCAATAATACTGATTTTGACCTTGCCAATTTGCGGCATCTGCTTGCCTTGCATGGCTTTGACAATACGTTGATCCCATTCGGAACCATCGCCCTTAAAGTTCCAGACAAAACCGCGATAATTCGGGTTGGCGGTCAATTCAATACGGCTACGCGGCACATATTTGTGTAACTGATACGCCCCTGTTCCAACCGGATGCTGACCTGCCCGATGACCATAATGTTCGATCACCTCCCGTGCGGTACCACTAAAAGCCACATAGGCCAGAATATAGGGAAAATTCAGATCGGAACGGGTCAGGGTAATTTGCAAAGTATATTTATCTAGTGCTTTTAAACCGGCAATCGGTGCATCGTAGTTGAACTTGCCGGTTTTTTTAGCCTGCTGGATGATCTGCTCTGCCCCAAGGATTTTTCCCTCAATAAAAGAAAAAGAAGGAGAATGATTTTTGGGATCCATAATCCTTTGCATGGAATAGATATAATCACGCGCCACCAGTTCACGCTTCTTACCCTGAAATACAGGATCAGGACTAAAATAAATTCCTGGCTTGATTTTAAAGGTATAAACTTTGCCATCCTGCTCAACTTTGGGCAAAGATTCAGCTGTATTTGGAGCCAAGATTGCCGGCCGCGCCAGATAGTCATAACGTAATAAAGGCTCAAAAATAGCTTCAGCAACGCTACCACTATAAAAATTATAGGTTTTGACCATATCAAAACCATCATCAGGCGCTTCGAAAGCCAGGTTTAAAACTTTATCCGGATGTGCAGATGATTTTGCCCAGGAGGCTTGCCCCGTAGTCATGGCCAAAGCCAAAATTGTCATACTGAAAAATGCTGATTTCAAATTTGTACCTATTCTTGATCTTGAAGTTTTATTACTATAGGAAGTCTTTAACACATCATCCCATATTTGCTTCAATGGATGGGTCAAAGCTGGACAGATGGAATAAACTGAACAAAGCGAATTTCATGCCATCCTCGAAAAATAACGATTTTTTCCTGTTATTAACTCAAAAAAGCTTATTTTTATTAATCATTTAAAACATTATCAATAACATAATATTTTCCATGAATCATTAATTTAATATTTATTCTTAAAATCTAGTCCCAAGCCTAGTCTGCACAAAAATAAACCAGACCTGTTTCATATTATTGCATCCTCCCACTACTTCAACCCAAGAAAATACATACATAAGCAAATGAAATATATAATTATTATCTTATTAAATTATTGTATATTTTATGTAAAAATCATGCACCATGATTAAACTTTATTCAATTTATCTTTCAGTTTTAGATTCCTTTCTTATTCATTAAATATTTATTTTTTACTTTCTCATGGTTTCCTATAGAGACTTTCTTCAGATTTTAAACCCCACTCTCTTAATTTTTCTTCATCAAAACTTAGTAAACCTCCCAAAAAACTAAATTAAATATAATTTTTTCAATCACTTAATATTTTTTAAAATTAATAATTTATAAGTTGGCATTCGCTTTGCTTAAGTCCTCCCAGCACTACTTCACATAACAAAAGGGTGAAAATTACGATGAAAAAAAACAAATTGGTCGGATCTATGGGGGCTCCAACAGTTGGCAAGACAATACTCAAGTTAAGTACGCTTACCTTAAGTATGATGTGCTTGTCTTTGGCACATGCAGCCGATGAACCAGAAAACTCTGCCGCTCAACCTACCAAGGTTCAAAAAGTGACAGTGACAGGTTCATCTATTAAAGGAGTAGCTGCACAAAGTGCATCTCCTATTACTGTGCTTAAAGTCGAAGATCTGGTGAATCAGGGGGTCACCACGGTTGAAGAAGCCATTAATAAAGTAAGTGCTAACCAAGCTGGTTTTGCTGTTTCTCAAAATATTGGTAAAAGTAATACTTCAGGTTCTTCTGCCAACCTGCGTGGGATTGGTACTGATAAGACCTTAGTTTTATTAAATGGGCGTCGTTTGGCTAACAGCCCATTTAGTACTTCTGAAGTTAACCTGAATATTATTCCGCTCGCGATGGTTGAGCGAATCGAGATTCTGCGTGATGGTGCTTCTGCAGTATATGGTGCAGATGCAATTGCCGGTGTAATTAACTTTATTATCAAAAAGGAATACCAAGGTTTCGGTATTTCTGGTGGACTGCAAGCACCTGAAGAAAAGAATGGCGACAAATATGATGTCTCTATTTTCGGTGGTTATGGTGATCTGGATGAACAAGGTTTCAACGTTTACGGTGTAGTAGATTATCGTACTTCTGACATGATCATGGCCAAAGATCGTAAAGTCAGCCGTCGTGGTGGTTTAATTCCAGAGTTGAACATGGCGATCGGTTCAAGTGCCGGCTTCCCTGCCAACCTTTTAGATTCAGGTGTAGGTGTAGTTAACCCTTATATCAATCAAAACTGTAATAATGCACCAAATATGTTTGTATCTGGTACACGTTGCCTGTTAAACACTCAAGCACTCATTGGTATTACTCCAGAAGAAGAAACTTTTTCAGCTCTAGGTAAAGGTACCTTCAAATTAACCGATTCATTAAATGCGGTTGCTGAATATATTTATACTGAAAGTAAAGTAAAAACCTCGATAGCACCTGATGTATGGGGAGGTAGTCTTTCTATTCCAAATACCAGCAAATATTATCCAGGCAACGGCATTACACCAGACATCGCTGGTCTGGTAGATCCAAGAGCAGCACTTTATTTACGTTCACAATCAGGTAACCGTGTTTCTCAATCAGAAAATGAATCAAACCGCTTTTTTGCAGGGATTGAAGGTGAAGTCTACGGTTGGGATGTAAATGGTGGCGTTACTTATGCCAAAAGTGAAGCAACTGATAATTTCGTCAGTGGTTACCTGAATCAAAGTTTGGTTCAAGCCGCACTTAATGATGGCACCTTAAACCCATTTGGTCCTCAGGCCGCTGCAGATGCTGGGAAATGGTCTACTTTTGATGTGGCAGGCCCAACAAATATGGCAAGTCTGGATTCTACCACTATAGATTTCACCGTCAGCCGTCCAATCTATGAACTACCTGCAGGTGAAGTTGGATTTGCCTTGGGTGGTAGCTACACCACTCAGGACTGGGAAGCCAAGGTGAATGCCGATCTTGTTCGCCAGGTTCCAGGTTCTGGTATTGATCCAAATAAACCGTCAAGTTCAGGTGACCGTGATATTACTGCGGTGTTTACTGAATTACATGTACCGATCTTGCCGACTCTAGAAGCTCAACTTGCGGCACGTTATGATGACTATAGTGACTTTGGTGATACTTTCAATCCAAAAGTATCCCTACGTTGGGAACCGGTTAAAGAGTTAATGTTCCGTAGTTCTTATAGTACTGGATTCCGTGCCCCAAGTATGTGGGAAATCAACTCTTTACAAAGTGAAACCAATACTAGCACTAACTTCAATAACCCACGTTTTTGTGATGCTAACGGTCAACCGACCAGCACCCAATTTGCAGACCAATGTGGTATGCAGTTCAAGCGTAAACAAGGTGGTAACCCAGACTTACAGCCAGAAGAATCAACCTCTTTTACAGCCGGATTCGTATATGAACCAATCAAGAATCTGGTATTCACCGCTGATTACTACAATATTGACATTGAAGGTTTAGTCAGCTCAGTTACTCCTAATGACATTTTTAATGACCTTGATCGCTATGGCAATCTGATCGTTTACGCTCCAGATGGTCGTATCCAGTATTTAAATACAACTCTACAAAATATGGGTGGATTAAAAACTGAAGGGATTGACCTCAGCCTGAACTACTTAAGCCCAATGACAGCAACAGGCCGTTTTGGTTTTGGGATTGATGGTACCTATGTCATCAAAATGGATGAGCAAGAAGAACCAAACGGTGAATGGGAAGGGCTCGTCGGCATCTATGATGATCCTGCAGTCGTCCGCTGGAGACATATTGCCAATATCAACTGGTCTTATGAAGACTGGAAAATGAGACTAGAACAACAATATATCCGTGGTTATGAAGACTTTTCTCAAGAACGTGATGTAAGTGCCTATACGCTTTATAACTTTGCAGGCACCTATAGCGGATTCAAGAATTTAGAGCTAACTGCAGGTATTCGCAACATGTTTGATGCAGAACCACCTGCTTCTGATGCAACCAACAATGCTCAATATGGCTATGACCCTCGTCACGGTGATCCAATGGGCCGTACCTACTTCCTACGTGGTACCTATAAATTCTTTTAATTAATTACTTCGCAAACACTGCTGCCAAGCGGTGTTTGCGGTTTTCCCCGTTTAATTTTAGCCAAACAAAAAATAATGCTGCCTGTAACTAAAAACAATTTTCTCATCAGTGCACTATTTCCTGTTTGTCTTAAATTCTAGGAGTCATGATGGGCACAAAGTTTGAAGACTTAGAAAAAAACTCCGCCAAAAAACTGACTGGTATTGGGGTCGTTGTTTTTTTGCATATCCTGGTTGGCCTAGTACTCATGGCTGGTATGGCAAAAGACATTATTAAACCGACAGAACAGCCGGTTGAACTAATGATTATTCAAGATATTAAGCCGCCTGAACCTGAGCCACCAAAAGAAACTCCACCTGAACCACCAAAAATCGTGGAAAAAGTGGCACAAGTGCCTGAGGTGAAACCGGTTGAAAAAGTAGTTCCTGTACAGAAAACACTTCCAACGCCAACCCAACCGACAACTGTTGCAGTACCTACTCCCGTTGCAGCGAGTCCTTCACCAAGTCCGGTAGCAGCACCGGCTCCAGTAGTCGCAGCCGCTCCAGCCCCAGCTCCTCCACCCGCTGGCGTAACTCGTGGTGTTTCACAAGGTGAAGCAGGGTGTAAACGCCCAGACTATCCACGTGATGCACTGATGAATGAAGAACAAGGTGAAGTCTTGATCTCTGTATATGTAAATACCACCGGCAAGGTCCAGGATGCCAAAGTGAAAAAGTCGAGCGGTAGTCGTGCGCTGGATCGTGCAGCATCCAAGGCCTTCAGCTTATGTACTTTCAAGCCGGCAATGAAAAATGGCGAACCGCAAGAATCTTGGTATGACATTCCCTATGAATTTGTCCTTGACTAACAGATACAACAGATAAAGAAAAAAATCAGGAGATCCATGATGAAAAAATCACTAAAACCTTTAAAAAATATGACTGCTGCTGGTGTAATTGCCATGAGCACTTTATTACCTCTGCAAACAGTTTTTGCAGAACAGTCCGCTACCCCCAATACCAGTGCTGTCACTGAAACAGTGGTAACAACACCTGCAACAGCGGCTACACCGACCCCGCCACCACTGCCTGCTGAAGCTAGCGATGAAAAAGCTGGATACAATCCTTATGGCCTAGAAGCCATGTGGAAAGAAGGTGATATTGTTTCTAAAATCACTTTGTTTATTCTGGTGGTCATGTCGATCGGTACCTGGTACATCATGATCAGCAAATGCCTGCAACAAGGCAAGATTCGCAAACAGGCTAAGCAAGCTGAAAATACTTTCTGGGAATCATCTTCTCTAGATAATGCAACCGAGAATCTGGATGAAGCCAGCGTCTACCGTTTTATTGCGGAAAAAGGTATCAAGTCAACCAAAAATCATGGTGGCACATTACTTGAGCGTATTGATTTCAATACCTGGGTCACCATTTCGATTTCCCGTGCAATCGACAAAATCCAGAACCATCTGAGTGGTGGCCTGGCCTTCCTTGCGACAGTAGGTTCTACTGCGCCCTTTGTTGGCCTGTTTGGTACGGTTTGGGGTATCTATCACGCACTTACCGCGATTGGTGTTTCAGGACAAGCATCCATTGATAAAGTTGCCGGCCCAGTCGGTGAAGCACTGATCATGACAGCCATCGGTCTGGCAGTCGCAGTTCCTGCCGTGCTTGGCTACAACTGGTTAACGCGTCGTAATAAAGCGGTCATGGAAGAAGTCCGTACCTTTGGTTCTGATTTACACGCGGTATTACTCAGCGGTGAAATTACAACCAATAATTCTGTTAATCGTGACGTGAAGTAAGAGTGAGGCATCAGCCATGGGAATGATGGTCAATTCAAACGACAGCGATGATGAGGTAATTGGAACCATTAATACCACACCTTTGGTTGATATTATGCTGGTTCTGCTCATTATCTTCCTGATTACTGTACCGGTTGCCATTCATACCGTACCTGTCGATCTGCCTGAAGAAAGAAATGTACCGTATGAAACCAAACAGGAAAACATCCAGCTGGCTGTCAATAAAACTGGCGATATTTTCTGGAACGAAATTTATATTGCAGATAAAACAGTTTTACTGAGCCGTTTACAGGCAGAAGCACAGAAACGTCCGCAGCCTGAAGTGCATATTCGTGGTGATCAGTTAACACCTTATGAAGCAATTGATCAGGTGATTAGTACCACCCAACAGGCCGGTATTGGCAAAATTGCTTTTGTCACCACTCCGCCCGCTACACCTTAAGCACAAAGAAGGATTAAGTTTATGGGTATGAATGTTGGTTCAAATCAAGACGATGATGTGATGCTAGATGTCAACATGACACCACTGATTGATGTCATGCTGGTCTTGTTGATTATGTTTATTATCACAATTCCTTTGCCGAATAACTCGATTAATATCGATCTACCGAATGGAACGCCTCCTGTAACCGATGAAAAACCGCCTGAGCTGGTGGAATTACGTCTGGATGCACAAGGCAAGATTTTCTGGAATGAACAGCCGGTAGCAAATACCCAAGCTCTGGAAAACTTATTCAAGACAGTAGCGCAAAAAGCAGATCAGGATCAGATTAAAATCAAGGCGGATCGTGCCACTGAATATAAACATATCGCTATGGTCATGGCGGCAGCTCAAAGGCTGGAGGTCAAAAAAATTGGCATTATGAGTAATAACAACTAAGTATTTTCAAGATATAAAAAACCCAGCATGTGCTGGGTTTTTTATTCATCCGGTTTTACATCTGTGACTGAATATAATTTTGCAGACCAATCAGTTCGATTAAGCGCAATTGTTTTTCTAACCAGTAAGTATGGTCTTCTTCGGTATCCGACATTTGCTGGCGTAACATATCACGGCTGATATAGTCACCTTTCTCTTCGCACAGTTTGATGCCCTGCGCCAGTTTTTCCCGCACATGATATTCAAGTTTTAGATCGGCTTTCAGGCAGCTCACCACATCCTCGCCAATCTCAACGTCATCGCGCTGCATGTTTGGCGTTCCTTCAAGGAACAGAACACGACGGATAATCGCATCCGCATGCTGGGACTCTTCTTGCATTTCGTGATCGATACGTTCAAAGATTTTGGTCAATCCCCAATCTTCATACATACGAGAGTGAATCAAGTATTGGTCACGAGCAGCCAGTTCGCCACCGATCAACATATTTAAATAATCTACGACTTCTGGATTTCCGCGCATTTGAATAACTCCCTACCTGTATTTTGCTATTATGGCGAAAAGCAATTGAATTTGCAAAGCTTAACCATGGTTAAATATTTGATTTTTATATAATTAAAATGAGAAGTACTTGCATTTACACTTTGTTCTTAATGAAATCCCATTTATAAAACAACACTTTGCACTTTCATTACGCTTGGCAATAACCTAAAACTGGCGAATAAACACATGCGTTAAAATTTGTAAATCTTAATTTTGACCAGACAAATTCATTCTTTTTGTATAAACATCACTGCATTGGCGTACTTCATGCTTAAATTTCGCTTATCATTCACACAAATTTAAAACAACAACGGTTCCGATATGACACATCCACAAACAACAGCGCCGGTTCTGGTTACCGGTGCATCGGGTTATATTGCCAGCTGGGTCATCCAGAAATTACTCACGCAAGGCTATACCGTACATGCCACGGTGCGCGACCTGAATAAAAGTAAGAGCTTTGCCCATTTAGAAAAAATTGCCGACAGCACTCCGGGAACTCTCAAGTTATTTCAGGCCAATTTATTAAGCCCGGGTTCTTTTGATCAGGCGATGCAAGGCTGTGAAATTGTCTTTCATATGGCCTCACCTTTTGTGGTCACCAACTATAAAGATGCAGTCAAAGATATTATCGAACCTGCGGTATTAGGCACTGAAAATGTACTGAATAGTGTCAATCAGACTGAATCAGTGAAACGCGTAATCGTCACATCGAGTATCGCATCCACTTATGGCGATGCCATTGATATTCTACAAACTGAGAATAACAGTTTTGATGAATCCCACTGGAATACCACCAGTTCGGCCACACATCAGCCTTATCCTTATTCCAAAGTCATGGCAGAGCGCAAAGCCTGGGAAATGGCTGAAGCACAGGATCGCTGGGATCTGGTCTGTATCAATCCGGCACTGGTTTTTGGTCAATCCTTAACGCCAAATACCCAATCCGGTAGTGTAGAAGTCCTGCAACAGTTTGCCAACGGCATGACTTTGCTTGGTGTCCCGCCGATGTGGAATGGCGTCGTCGATGTTCAGAATGTCGCTGAAGCGCATATCCGTGCGGCGTTTAATCCGCAAGCGCATGGCCGTTATATCATTTGTAGTGAAAGCTTGAGCCTGCTGGAAATGGGCCAAATTCTGCGAGCACATTTTGGCAATAAGTTTCCCTTCCCGCGCAATCAATTGCCGAAGGCAGCCTTTAAACTGTTCGGGCCTGTAGCAGGTTTTAGCCGTAAATTTGTAGAGCTGAATATGGGTTATCCAATTTTCTTTAATGCGCAAAAAAGTAAAGATGAGCTCGGCATTGAGTATCGTCCGGTGAAAGAAAGTCTGGTTGAACATTTCCAGCAGCTACTCGATGATGGTGTTGTGAAAAAATATATTCCTTAATCTTTTTATGCAAAAAGCCACCCGAAGGTGGCTTTTTTAACTCTTATTCTTTCATGAAATGTGCAGAGATTTAGGCTTCAAGCTGACCATAGTCTTGCATCAAGCCAATAAACTGTTGTTCATTGATCACTGGAATACCAAGTTTTTCTGCTTTATCCAGTTTTGAGCCAGCTTTTTCACCCGCAACCACACATTTGGTTTTGCTGGATACACTGCCACTGACTCGTGCACCTAAGGCTTGCAATAACTGGGTTGCATCATCTCGTCCCATACTGCTTAAAGTCCCGGTGACCACCCAGCTTTCGCCGTTTAACGGCTGACGAGTCGGTGCGATCGGTGCATCCCAGTGAATACCGGCAGCCAGTAAACGATCCAGAACTTCCAGATTATGCGGTGCCTGAAAGAAATCCAGAATCCATTCCGCAGTGATATCACCTACATCCGGAGTTTTCTTTAAAGCCTCCAGATCGGCCTGACGCAAGGCATCCAGCGTCTGGAAAGTATTGGCCAGCATCCGCGCCGTAGTTTCACCCACCCCACGAATACCGAGTGCATAGATAAAAGCAGCCAGTGTGGTCTTTTTACTGTTTTCAATGGCATCCAAAAGATTCTGAACCGATTTGGCGCCCATCTTTTCAATACCGAGCAAAGTCTCACGATGTTCATGCAGATGGTAAATATCTGAGACATCTTTTAAAAGATTTAGATGTAGCAGTGACTCTACCCAGCGATCACCCAGCCCTTCGATATCCATGGCCTTACGCGACACAAAGTGACGAATGGTTTCGATCCGCTGCGCAGCACAATAGAGTTCGCCAGAGCAACGGGCCAATGCTTCACCTTCCGGCATCACCACGGGTGAATCACAGACTGGACATTGCTCAGGCAAATGCACTTCAACTGCATCAACCGGGCGAAATTCCGGCCAGACTTTTTCAACTTTAGGAATCACATCGCCACTACGATAAACACTAACTGTATCGCCAATACGCACATCCAGACGGTGAATTTCGCCAATATTGTGCAGGGTTACATTAGATACTGTTACTCCGCCGACAGCGACTGGATTCAAACGCGCGACTGGAGTTAATGTTCCAGTACGACCGACTTGCCAATTAATATTTTCTACCGTAGTCAGTGCTGCAACTGCCGGAAATTTATAGGCGGTGGCCCAACGCGGTTCACGGCTCAGGAAACCAAGCTGTTGTTGCTGTTTCAGGTCATTGACCTTGATTACCATGCCATCGATTTCGACACTGAGACTGGCACGCTCATCAATGATCTGTTCGTAGACCTTTTGCACGTCCTGAATACTGTCACAGATAAAGTGACGCTCGCCAACCGCAAAACCGAACTGATGTAACCATTCCAGACTGGCGGACATAGTGGTTTGTCCATGATGCGGCACGCACTGAGCAATCCCATAAGCATAAAAAGCCAATGGCCGCGAGGCAGCAATATTCGGGTCCAGCTGACGCAAACTTCCTGCCGCAGCATTACGCGGATTAGCAAAGGTCTTTTCACCTTTGGCGGCATTGGCAGCATTCAATTTTTCAAAACCGGATTTCGGCATCAACACTTCGCCGCGGACTTCCAACAAATCGGGAATGATGCCATTCACCGGAGATAAAAGTTTCGGCAGGTTGCGAATGGTTCTGACATTCTGGGTGATGTCTTCACCGGTTTCCCCATCGCCGCGTGTCACCCCACGCGTCAATACGCCATGCTCATACCAGAGTGAAATGGCCAGACCATCAAATTTCAGTTCCACATCATATTCAATTTTTTGATTTGGCAAACGTTCTTCAATACGGCGGGCAAAAGCCAGCAGATCTTCCTGATTAAAGACATTGCCTAATGACAGCATCGGCACGGCGTGTGTGACAGTCACAAATTTTGAAAGTGCCTGCCCACCGACTTTTACCGTTGGTGTATCCGGTTGCTGTAAATTTGGATATTGTTCTTCTAAGGCTTTGAGCTGGTGAAAGAGCTGATCATATTCACTGTCTTCAATGCTCGGTTGATCCATCACATAATAAGCATGGTTATGCTTGGCAAGCAGTTGAATCAGTTGACGCATTTGCGCAATGACAGTGGCATCTTGGGTCATAATTTCACCATAAAAAAGGGCGGAAAATCCGCCCTGTAGAATATTCAGCTTTTGGCTATTATAAAAATTGCAGTCTACAGATTCAACTTGGAGATTGAACAAAGCAGCCTTAAACTTCCGTCCCTTGTCCAGCACGATAATCAATTGCCTGATGGCGCCAGAATTCACGTAATTGTGGAGTAAATTCCTGTTGATTCTGGTCATAGACCAGACCGTCCACTTCACGGGCAATCAGACGTGAAATACTGTCCATGGTATCAAACGCATTTTGTACATCGCTATGCGGTAAAGCCAGGAAGAATGCCAAACCTTTCACTTCCTGCGTTGATAAGGTTTCCAGATCAAAGCCTTCCATTCCGGTATCGGTCATTTGCAATACTGAAAACAGCAGTTTTGAACCATCTTCACTATAACGGTGGAAACAGGCCAATTCACCATAACGCAGGCCATATTTCAATAAAACCTTCAAGGTTTTATCACCCGAAAGTACACGGCCTTGCGGATAGATATGCAAAGAAATAATGGTTTCAGCATTGGACAAAGCACTTTCTTCATCCACTATTTTTTGCTCATGCAGATGTGCATCCAGAATACTACTTTCATCATTAAATTCAGAAATTTCTGCTTTTTCGATGTTGCTGTTCAGGCTGAATTCAGGCATTTCTTCCTTGGTTTCAATCTGGCTATTCTTCTGTTCCGCTTCTACCTGTTGAACATCTCCTGCCGTGACTACCGACTTTTCCACTACTTCAGCTTCTGTTGACGGGGCAGCTACAGGAGTTTCGACTGCTTTTGGCTCAACCGGAGTTGATTCAGCCTTGCGAAAGGCGGAAGGCTTTTCAGGAGCCGGTTCATCTATACCCAAGCTTGGCTCGATACGATCAGATTCGACATCCTGTTGTGCCAACTGAGAACGTACATGCCTTGGAATGATCGGGGTCTGGCTATCCGGGTCGATATGCAGGTTGGCATCCAGTGAAGGTACAGCCTCTACAGGTTTTTTGAACAGCATTCTTATACCAAAAAGCATAATCACAATTGCGATAACAATCCCGATAATGGTGGTGATTTCCATATTATACCTCCGCAGCTAGGCCGTATTCTTTTGCCTGTTCCAAATTAACTGTCACTAATTTTGAGGTTCCCGGTTCAGGCATGGTTACACCTAAAAGATCAGTCGCCATCATCATTGCAAGTTTGTTATGGGTAATATAAATAAATTGCACGTGTTCAGAAAGCTCTTTGACTAAATTACAAAAGCGTCCCACATTGGCATCATCCAGCGGTGCATCGACTTCATCCAGTACGCAAAATGGTGCCGGATTTAAGCGAAAAATCGCGAATACCAATGCTAATGCAGTTAAAGCCTTTTCTCCACCAGAGAGTAAGGCCAATGAGCTGTTTCGTTTACCCGGTGGTCGGGCCATCAGTTTTACCCCCGACTGCCAGCCATCTTCAAGGCTTAAACTCGCCTCACCGCCTTCAAACACTTTCGGGAACAGGTTTTGCAGTTCAGCATTGACCTGATCAAACGTGTGCATAAACAGTTTACGGGTTTCCTGATCAATACTCTTCATCGCAGCCTGTAGCTGTTCAACCGTATTTTCCAGATCCTGCATCTGGTGACTCAGTTCCTCATAACGTTTTGACACTTCTTCATATTCTTCGGAAGCCGCCAGATTGACTGCACCGAGTTTATCAAACTGGGCCTGAGCTTTTTCCAGTTTCGCCTGATGTGCTTTAACATCAATATCGAGTCCGGAAATTACTTCACTATTCAACTCTTTCAGTTGTTCAGAATAATGCTGCAAATCAGATTTGGCAGCCTGCCAGGCCAGACGTTTTTCTTCCAGTGTAGTGCGGAGTTTTTCATCCTGCTGCTGGAAGCTGTGACGCTGTTCGGTCAGCTGCTGCTGTTTGCTCTGCACCTGATTTAATTCAACCTGCCAGTCGGCCCAGGTTTTTTGCAGCTTTTCAGTGATCTGCGCCTGTTCATTGAACTGGCTCTGTAAAGCAGGTAATTCCAACTGTACCGGATCGACAAACTTTTTGGCTTGTTCGATTTGTGCAGTAATTTGCTGAGACTGTTCTTTTAGGAAAACCTGATCTTTTTCCAGTAATTCAATCTGCTGCTGGCTTTGCACATTTTGCCGGCGCAACACTTCCAGTTCCTGCTGCGCTTGCTGATTGAGCTGCTGTGAGTCATCCAGCTGAGCACTCAATTCTTCTAGCTGGAATTGCAGGGTTTTATAATTTGGTAGCGCCTGTTCCAGTTTGATATTCAAGGCATGCAGATCAATTTCCAGATCATCTTTCTGCATGGCATCTTCTTCAAGCTGCTCATCCAGTTGTTGTAACTGATGCTGTAATTGCTGCTTTTGCAATGCGAAAGCCTGAGCACTACTTTGTACTTTGGCAATATTGACATCGAGTTGCTGCAGCTGCTTTTGGGTATGCTTGTGCTGCTCACTGATGCTTTGAATCCGGCTTTGCAAAGCTTTAACCTGATCGGTGAGTTCAGGTAACTGCTGCTCCAACTGCATAAACTTAGGTTCAAGTTCTGCAAGTTGCTGCTCGATTTCATCCAGACGGATTCGATGACTCAATGCACCTTGTCCGGCCTGACTAGCTTCATCATAGTCCAGTGCAATCATCCAATCCGCACCAACATGGTAGCCATCTAAACTCAGTAATGTCTGGCCTTGTAATAACTCAGTTTGAAGAGGCAATGCTTGCGCTAATGTATCTACGACCGCGACTTGTTGCCACAGTGAATAATGTGGAGATTCAATCCAATCGGCCAGACACATCGTATTGGCAATCTGAATTTTATTCTGAACAGCCTGTTGCTTTAACTGACGCGCACAATCTTCAAGGAAGTGCTCGCCCTCTGTCAAAATCTGGGCAGATAGCCATTTTGCCAGAAACTTTTCGATCAGGCTGGCATGTACCTTGCCTGCATCATTGAGCTTAAGTACATGCATCAGCTGTACCGCATCACTCTTGGCATTTGGCTTGGCTTTGGTCAGTAATTGACTCAGGTTTTTCTTTTCTGAATGAAGCACCTGAATTTCAGATTTGAGCTGCATCAAGCGCTGCTGATGGGTCGCCTGCTCTGCCTGAATCTGCTCGAATTGAGTTTTTAAATCTGTTAATTGAATTTCATAGTCAGCGATTTGCTGTTCAGCTTGGGCTTTGTCTGCCTGATACTGCTCCAGCTCATCTTGCTCCGCCTGTTGCTGAATCTGTGCACTTTGCTGTTGGAGCGTCTGTTTCTGCTGTTCAATCCGCTCAATATTCTTTGCCAGTTGCTCGCTTTGAGCCAACATCTGTAATTTACGCTGTTGCTGCTGTTCGACCTGGGTTTTGATCTGGGTAAATTGCGCTGCCACATTGCTATGTTGAGCTTTGAGCTCAGTCAAGTTTTGGCTTTGCGCCTGACTCTGACCATCTTGCTGCTGCAACTGCGCCTGCTGATCTTCAAATTGCTGCTGTAAAGTATCGAGTTGCAGTTCAATCAACTGTAAACGCTCTTTAGTTTGGGCTTTTTGCTGTTCCAGTTTGACCAGACTGGTGGAATTTTGCTCTAGCAGAGACTGCTTTTGTTGCAGGGTCATTTCCAGTTCGCTGAGCTTTTTTTCGGCCTGTTGCCATTCAGTTTGCAAAGGGGGAGATTGCTGAATCAGACGCTGAAACAGTTCACTGGTACTGCCCAAATCATGTTCAACGGTAGTCAGTTCAGAGCGCACCAGCTTAAAGTTTTCCCCGAGCGTATTCATCTCAAGCGTATATTCTTCCTGTAAGCGCTGGCTCTGCTCACATTGAAAAGACAGAATTTCAATCTTGATGGTACGGATCTGCCCTTCCAGTTCTTTATATTGAATCGCACTTTCCGACTGACGTTTCAGGGTTTTTAGCTGAGATTTCAGTTCGGAGGCGATATCTTCCAGACGTGAAAGGTTTTGTGTGGTGTGATCCAGATGCAGCATGGTTTCACGGCGACGCGCCTGATAGCGCGACACTCCGGCTGCTTCTTCAATATAAACCCGCATTTCATCGGGTTTGGCATCGACCAGACGATTGATCATGCCCTGTTCGATAATCGCATAGGAACGCGGACCAAGACCGGTACCCAAGAAAATATCGGTAATATCACGACGACGGCATTTGCTGCCATTCAGGAAATATTCGGACTTGCCATCGCGGTTGACCTGACGGCGTACTGCCAGTTCATTATAGGCATTATAAGCACCGCCCAGCTTGCCATAGGTATTGTCAAAGCGCAGTTCTACACTGGCCATGCCCACCGGTTTACGCTTGGCAGTTCCGGTAAAGATGACATCCTGCATGCTGCCACCACGCAACTGACGCGCACTGGACTCGCCCATGACCCAGCGTATGGCATCAATGACGTTGGATTTACCACAACCATTCGGTCCCACGACCGCAGTACGATTATCTTTAAAATGTAAAGTGGTACTGTCGGCAAAAGATTTAAAGCCTGAAAGTTTTAAACTGCTTAAACGCATAATGTCCTGATTTAACGTCGTGAGCGTCTGGCCCACGCGAGTTCAATTTGTTTCATCCGTGTCAGAGATTCCAACACAAGGTTGCGCAAGTGTCGACAAAAATCTTCCATAAATAAAGTGGCCTGATGACTTTTTCGTATCAAAATTGCTTCAGTGACCAGTTTAAATAAGTCGAAAGATTCCTGTAACTCTCGTCTGGAAATATTCAGGGTCAGAAAATAGCTCCGACGCAAAGAAGGCAGCAGTTCCTGATAATAGCGCATCAGATAAGGATTCCCGACCATCTCATGCTGCTGGGCCATGCCCTGAAAGATCAGATCATAAAACTTTTCAGTGTGTCCTTGGCGGGTTTCTGCTTCCAATTGCTCTAATAATAGCTGAATGCGCTCAGCTTCATGCACCCGCCAGGTTTCCGCCATGCGGTGCACCATCTGCCCGAGCAATAACGATGTCATGTCAAATAAGGCACGCACCTGCAAGGCCGACATTTCCGAGACAATCGCCCCGCGGCGCGGAAAAATTTCGATCAGCTGGGTGCGTTCCAGCAAAAGCAGGGCTTCACGAACCGAACCCCGACTGACATCAAGCTCCGAGGCAACCCTGAGCTCCTGTATACGTTCGCCTTCGACCAGTTCACCGCGAATAATCTGTTCGCTAATGTGCTTGGCAATCTGCTCAGACAAACTCTGCGCTTGTTCTAATGGCATACCGTTCCTGTCTTTCTTTTTATGGATACTGGTTTAGCCCTTTATTTGGACTATGTTGCTATTAAACGGTTTTTTTTTGATAAATACTGTGACATTGTCAGACAATCTTATGTCTCTATAGCCAACTCAAGGCCATAAAAAAGGAGAATAGTGAGCTATTCTCCTAATACGGTACATCAGTCCAACCTAAAAGATTTAAATCAGGCCATGAAGCCTTGATAAATAAAATACAGGCCGACAGTGGTCAGTAAAGCAGCAAAACATTTTTTTAATACGGCCGGTGAAAGCAGATGTGCCACTTTTGCCCCCAGCTTGGCCGTGAAAAAACTCATCATGCTGATCCCAATAAAGGCATAAATATGAATATAGCCAATAGTATTCGGTACGGTGACCTGCGCCTGTTTACCGAACCAGATAAAACCCAGCGCACCTGCGACTGCAATTGGCAATCCACAAGCCGCAGAGGTCGCTACGGCTTTTTGCATCACGATTCCGCAGCGATTTAGAAATGGGACGGTCAGACTTCCCCCGCCAATCCCAAAGATCGCCGATGCCACACCGATCCCACCACCTGCAGCAATTTGTACCGGGGTTGAAGGCAATTTTTGATTCGGATCGATCTGAATATGCGCTCCCCTGAACATTCTAAAGGCCACCCAGACCGCAAAGAAGCCAATCAGTAATTGCAAACCCTGACCAGATAAATAATCGGCAATCCCCGCCCCCAGGAAAGAACCAATGATCAGACCTGGCGCCAGATTACGAAACACGGGCCATAGCACTGCCCCTCGTTGATGATGCGCCATCACCGAACTGATAGAAGTCACAATAATTGTTGCCAAGGAAGTACCCACCGCCATATGCATAATCACGCTGGGATCGTACTGAAGCTGGGTAAAAACAATGTACAGGATCGGCACAATAATCAAACCACCGCCGACCCCAAACAGGCCTGCGGTGAATCCGGCAATTGCACCAATCAATAAATATATGATTAACTCCATAACGATATTTACCACGTTTAGATTCAAATGGATGTAGAAACTCGTGAACTGCAACAACGATTAAGCGATGCAGGCCAACTCCCGGAAGTATTACTCATCAAACCGATTACTACATCGACCAATGATGATGTGCGCGAATTGGCAACGAAGGGGGTACAGCAGGTTCTGGTATGCAGTCATGTGCAGACCCAAGGCCGTGGACAGCGTCAACGTCAGTGGATTTCACCTGAAGGGAACATCTATTTAAGCACATTGCTGCATACACAAAAACCCATCGATGGTCGTCTGGCGCTAGAAATTGCGTTAAATATCCTGCAAATGCCCAGTCTAAAAGGCCTGGAATTACAGGTGAAATGGCCGAATGACCTGTATAGCCTGCACGGAAAATGGGGCGGCATTCTGGTCGAGCCGATTTCATCTACACAGGTGGTGGTCGGTGTAGGTTTAAATATCGATCCTCTGCCCACTGACCTTCCAGATCAGCAGGTTAGCTCCTTGAACGAGTTGGGATTATCACATACCTCAAGAGTCGAGCTGATTGCCCAGTTATATCTGGCGATTCAGCAAGCCGGGCAATGGTTTAATTATGGCAGTCAAAACCTGGCGGCGCGTTTCAATCGATCGGCTGCATTTATGCAACAAACGGTTGAATTTACTGACGTGCAAGGGCAATATTCCGGTACTTTTCTGGGGATTCAGGATGATGGTGCAGTCAAGATTTTGACCGATCAGGGAATCCAGACCTTTTATCAGGGACAGCTCCGCCTTCAACACGGTGGATGAACAGGCATACAGCAATGAAAAAATTATGGTTGGATATCGGCAATACCCGGCTTAAATACTGGATTACCGAGCATGATCAGATTATTGAACAGGCAGCAGAATTACATTTACAGTCCCCTGCTGATTTGTTACTTGGCCTGATCCAGCATTTCAAAGCGCTGGGCTTGCATCAGGTAGGTCTATCCTCAGTCCAGGATAAAATCAATAATGAGCGCATTCTCAGCATTTTAGAAAGCCTGCATATTCCAGTGATTTTTGCTCAAGTACAGGCAGAATATGCCGGTCTGATCTGTGGTTATGATGAACCTTCGCAACTGGGCATTGACCGCTGGTTACAGGTACTTGCAGTGGCGACGCAAGCGCATGAAAATTATTGTGTGATTAGTTGCGGTACGGCGCTGACCATTGATCTGGCGCAAGGACAACAACATTTGGGTGGATTTATTCTGCCAAATCTATACTTGCAGCGTGACTCCCTAATTCAGAATACCAAAGGCATTAAAATTCCGGATGCCGCTTTTTCTGAACTCAATCCTGGACGCAATACCCTAGATGCTGTGCATCATGGCATTCTGCTGGGCCTGCTCAGCACCATTGAAAAAGTCCTGCATGATTTCCCAGCACAGCTGGTTTTAACCGGTGGAGATGCTCCACTGTTTGCGCAACATCTCGCTCAGTATCAGCCCCGAATTGAACCTGATCTCTTGCTTAAAGGCCTGCAGCATTTTGCAGCTCATTTGCCAGACACTGTTTGATAATATCCAGCAATTGGGGGAATTCGGCAAAACCATCAGCCTTGTTAAAATGTCCAGCTTTTTTGATCTCAAAAATTTGTGCATTCAGGCTATGTGCTAAACGCAAGGAAATCGGTGCAGGCACATAAGGATCATTACTGGAGATCAGCATCACCGCACGTTTATAGCTATAGGGTAAGTTTTTCAAATCGAGCCGGGCGGCCTGCAACATTTTATTCAGTTCTGACCAGGCCACCAGCGGTGTATCAAAGGCCGAGACCAGAATGATGCCGCCGATCTTGCGTTGCTGCTGAATATAATGTTCCTGTAAAAAGTTTAAAACACTGATGCAACTCAGGCCATGTGCAACTAAAAAGGTATGTTCATCCATCTGCGGAATGTGCAATTTCAGGTTCTGCTGCCATTCTTCTAAATTGGGCTGAAAGGGGTTGGCCAGCATAATCCGCTTGGACTCAAAACCGGCATTTTTAAGTTGACGACTCAGCCACGGATACCAGTGATCATTGGAGGTCGCCTGATAATCCGGCACGATATAGACTTTCTTTATTATATTTTTCATAGTGATTTACTTATTATCATTGAACGCAAATTGCGTCGACAAAAAATTAGTTTTAACCAGTCTGGAGATGGAATTCAAGTGCCTTTTTGAACACCATCTCATGTTAAACTTTAAAATTTAGCGAATACAACAACATGCTTAAACTTCGGATTTAATCAGATAAGGCTTGATCACTTTCCAGAGTTCCGGCAGATCAGTACAACCTTGAGAATCAATAAAATGCCCATGGTGCTTGGCATTCACCACAATGGCATCCAGACTGTCCGCCTGTTCCAGACTAAATTCAGGCGCAACCCGATCATCGCCTTCAGAATAGATCACTACACGCTCTGCAATCTGCTGTTTGAGTAAATCAAAATCGATCTCAGCAGCATCAATAAAAGGATTTACTTCATCTAGGCGACCCAATCGACCATTAAATCCCGCGATCAGTACCAGTTGCTGAATTTTCTGCTGTTTTAATTCTCTGGATAAGTAATGCAATGCGGCCACAGTTCCCAAGCTATGTGCAATAAAAATACTGTCTTCGTCAATTGCATCAATCTGTTCACGCATTTGCTGATCCCAGGTGTCCAGTGTCGGTGTGGTCGATGGATCGAGCCGAAGTACTTTTAAACTGACGTTTTCCTGTTGGGCTTTTTCCTGAATCCACGGATACCAGTTTTCTTCCGGGCTTGCAGTATAACCATGTACGACAATCACTTGGGTCATTTGAAATTTCTCTTTATTTTGTGCTGATATTCCCGAGTCTGCCTGATCGGATTTTTATTTTGGGTAAGTAAATGTTGTTTTGTTTAAACCAGTTTGACCATTTATTCCCAATAAAAAAGGCGCATATTGCGCCTTTTTTTTAAACACAACTTATTTCTTGTCGTTGCCGCCGAACAATGGACCCATACCACCGCCGCCGCCAAACTGTTTCTGCAAGCCGCCGAGTGATTTCATCATTTTTGCCATACCCGATGGATTGGCAAATTTTTTCATCATCTTGGCCATCTGCGCATGTTGCTTGATCAGCTTGTTGACTTCTGCCACTTCCATACCGCAACCTGCTGCAATACGTTTTTTACGGCTTGGGTTCATCAAGTCTGGATTACGGCGCTCTTTCAGGGTCATCGACTGGATAATCGCTTCCATTTTCTTGACCTGCTTTTCAGGATTGGCTTGCGCCAACGCATCTTGCAGACCGGCATTGCTCATGCCAGGAAGTTTGTCCAGGAATCCCATCATGCCGCCCATCTTGTTCATCTGCTCAAACTGCATCAGCATGTCTTCAAAGTTGAAGCTGCCGCCTTTTTGCAGTTTTTTCGCCATTTTTTCGGCTTTTTCTTTGTCGACCTTGCGTTCAAGCTCTTCGACCAAAGAAAGTACATCACCCATACCGAGAATACGCTGTGCGACACGCTCAGGATGGAATGGCTCCAAGGCATCGAGTTTCTCACCCATACCGAGGAACTTGATTGGCTTGCCGGTAATCGCACGTACTGACAGTGCCGCACCACCGCGCGCATCACCATCAGTTTTGGTCAGGATCACACCAGTTAAAGGCAAGGCATCATTAAATGCTTTGGCGGTGTTTGCCGCATCCTGACCGGTCATGGCATCGACCACGAACAGGGTTTCAGTCGGGTTAATCGCTGCATGCAGCTCTTTGATTTCACCCATCATGTCATCATCGATATGCAAACGACCTGCCGTATCGACAATCAGCACATCGGCAAACTGGATTTTTGCCTGTTCAATCGCGCGATTCACAATCGTAATCGGTTTTTCGTCTGCGCTAGATTCCAGGAAAATCGCACCGACTTCACCCGCGACAGTCTGTAGCTGTTTGATCGCAGCCGGACGATACACATCGGCAGAGACCATCGCGACTTTTTTCTTTTGACGTTCTTGTAAGAAGCGTGCAAGTTTCGCTGCAGTTGTTGTTTTACCTGCACCCTGCAGGCCTGCCAGCAGGACAACCACAGGTGGTTTTGCAGCGAGGTCGAGGCTTTCATTGGCCTCGCCCATCATTTTGGTCAATTCGTCATGAACGATTTTGACAAAAGCCTGCCCAGGAGATAACTGAGTCATCACTTCCTGGCCTAATGCTTCTTCCTTAACTTTCGCGATGAATTCACGAGTTACAGGTAACGCAACATCGGCCTCAAGAAGCGCCATACGCACTTCACGTAACGTATCTTTAATATTGTCTTCGGTTAGCTGCCCTGAGCCAGTAACATTTCTTAAACTCTGCGTGAGTCGTTCTGTTAAGGTATCAAACATTGCAAAATCCGCTTAAAATAGCCATGAGCAAAAAATTGTTTCTTAAAATAGAAAATTTATGCATAGAATGCTATAGGATACTGTAGTTCGCAGCGAATTTATATAAATGAATATTCATCACCCTTAAAAAGGTTTGACATGGTTAGCCTCCCCTTGGTTTATACGATCTTAGCATTAGTCGCTTATACCGCTTCCTTCTGGTATCTGTTCATTCATTTAATGTCTAAACGTGCTCCTAATCAATGGTTTGTATCGCTAACTGCCCTGCTTGGACTGGGCTTGCATGCGCTGGTCTTGTATGGTGATATGCACACCCCGCTGGGCATCAATTATGATGTCTTTGCCCTGTTTTCCTTTACCTCTGGTCTGATGCTGTTACTCAGCATTATTTACAGCACTTATCGTCCGATTATTGCCCTGAATCTGATCGGAATTCCAGTAGCTGCCACAGGTTTGATCCTCGGCTTTGTGTTTACTCAGCCTGCAAAAATCATCGCACAAAACTCTTTGGGTCTGGATATTCATATTATTTTGTCTTTGTCTGCTTATGCAGTATTGCTCATGGCAACCATTCAGGCCGTAATTTTACGTTTTCAGGATCGTGAGCTGAAAAAGAAGCAGAAACGCCGGGTCTGGGTCAGTTTGCTACCCTCTTATCAGGACATGGAATCGCTCCTGTTTGATATGCTGATGACCGGTTTTGTTTTACTTACCCTCGCTTTGGGCTTTGGCTTTTTCACCATCGACAATTTCTTCGCCCAGCATCTGGCACATAAAACTGCATTCAGTATTATTTCCTGGCTGGTTTATGGTTCCCTATTAATCGGACACTGGAAGTTTGGCTGGCGTGGCCAGAAAGCCGTGCGCTTTACCCTGCTCGGTTTTGGCTTGCTGGCACTGGGTTTTATTGGGTCTAAATTTGTGCTGGAAATGATTCTAGGGCGATAATTCTGAGCCTTGAAATATTCAATTCATTGTCCAATAAACAGGCTTTAGCTTGAATATTCTTTAAACGATTATACGCCCCGCACGCACTGACAATGGCCAGCGAATCACTCTAGGCAATTCTGGATCTTCCCATTCTGGCAATAAGGCATCTGCCAGTGCATTTAATGGATTATGTCCAAGTGCTTGAGTGGCTGCTTTCACGGCTGACCAAGTACTCATATAACCAATTAACTGATAAAAATTCCATTCAACCTGTAATACCGGTGGCTGAATCACCATTTCCTGAAATGGAAATGGGAGATTTTTATATCCTTCATCTACATGGCGACGTTCAGGTGGCCAGTACAGTGCGAGTGTCACCTTATAAAAATGCTTAAAATAATGATCCAGATGTGGCTCATCCACACTGAACACGCCATAGCTAATTAAAGCCAGAATGGCATTGGGTTTAGCAATACGACGGACTTCTGCGTAGAATTTTTCGAGATTCAGCCAATGCGCTGCTTGAGCCACCGAAATCAGATCAATACTATGGTCAGCACACGGGATCTCTTCAGCGAGCGCCTGACCATACTGAATTTTTGGATGCGGTTTGGCTTGGGCAATCTGTTCACTACTCGCATCAATAGCAAGCACCTGATCAAAGTAATTCGCCAAAACTTCTGAAAGCTGTCCAGAACCACAGCCGACATCTACAGCCAATTTAGTACTTGGTGACAGCTCTGCCAATAGCTTTCCCAATGCATCCGGATAATGCGGACGAAACAAGGCATAATCCTGTGATTGCTGGGAGAAATGATCTTTAAATTCCCTGTTTTCCATATATGCTTTCCAGACCAGTTTTATTTCAGTCTAAATAGCCAGTCAGGGAATGCAGTTGGAATTTGGTTTCAGTCACTTCCTGTTTTTAAAATGCAGAATTCATCCAATGAATAGAATCATGTTCTTGACTTAGTCATTCAAGCTATTCTGCTTGATCTGATACTCTGCCTTGAAGGCTTTGTAGCTCAGCCGGTCTGCGGAGACTTCCGTTAAAGGATTGACTTCCTGCATGGAGGACAAGCAGCGCTCTGTCAGCTGAATATATTCCTGCGTTCCCTTGCTTTTCCAGGCGATTTCTTTAGCTCCCAAAGGACGGATAACCCGCGCTGGACTACCGAGCACCAATGAATTTTCCGGGATCTGAGCTTTGGCTTTAACCGTGCTATTGGCACCGATAATGGTATTTTCACCAATCTCGGCTTCATCCAGAATCACGCTGTTCATGCCGACCAATACATTTTTACGAATGATACAGCCATGTAAAATCGCGCCGTGTCCGATATGACCATATTCTTCGACCAGCGTGACATTGCCGGGAAAGCCATGAATGGTACAGGAATCCTGAACATTGGCATTTTTCTGGATGTGAATCCCGCCAAAGTCGGCTCTTAAAGTTGCGAAAGGCCCGATATATACGCCCTCTTCAATCACCACATCCCCGATCAGAACGGCTTGTGGATGTACATAAGCACGAGGGCTGACCACAGGAATCACACCATCAATGGCATAACACGGCATTATTTTATTCCTTTAAAAATGCAGAATTAGATTAGCTGACGGCTTCCAGTCGCAAACCGCCAAAGCGTTTATAGAATTGTGGATGTACCGGCGGCATCGAACCTTCCGAAGTTCGGGCGATCTCCATAAAGAACTCATCCCCTGCCGCAACCACGGTTTGATATAAATTACTGCTCAGATTACGGGCATTCAGGGAAAGCCAGTTGGATGGCAATAATTCAAAAGGCAGATTTGGATCTTTTAATAAAATCCGGCGGAATTGATGAATCAGTAAAATACGCAGCTGAAATGCCTGTAGCGGATCCTGTTCATCTTCCTGTTCCACCAGATGAAAGAATTCCCGGAAATCTGCAATGAATTTTTCATAACGCTGATGCAGTTCCTGCACCGGCCAGTTGGTGGCCACCATGCGTTTTACAGTTGGATAGGATTCCTGCCAGAGCTGCAAGGTTTCGGCCTTAAACACCACCACCTGATCGGTCATTTTCAGGTTCAGCAGCAGGTTTTGCAGTTTCTGGTGATCACAGCCCGGATAGGCCATGACATTGGTGGCGATATTGGCAAAACCCAGCCATTCCAGTTCTTTTTTCAGAACCAATTTATTTTCCAGTTCCACTGAACTGAGCAGCACCAGATCCCACTTCTGATCCCATTCGGTATGCTGAAAACTGTAAATTTTTTGATCCGCCATAATAAAACGCTGGCGGCTGCTTTCGGTTACGCGATAATAACTGGTGCGACCAATTTTCTCAGACATCAGCCAGCCATTTTGGACCAGACGAAATACGGCAGTCCGTACCGATCGTTCATTAAATCCGAAGACATCCATGAGCTGAATTAGACTGGCCAGACTGATAATGCCACCCCGGTGAAAAATACAGTCACCAAAGATGGTCATGATTAATGAGGTTCCGCTGAGTGCTTCAGTTTGAATAAAGTCATCAATTATTTGTTTTAATTTCGGATTCATTGCGTTTAACTTTACCTTATAGAAACTGGATGATAGACCATTTGGCTATCATCCAATAGTACTTCATGCAGACTTGCGGATATCAAACACGCGCTGTGCCTTGCCTTCAGAGCGTGGCAGACTCCCTTCAGGTAACACTTCGACACTTACGGTGATTCCGACCATGGTTTTAATCTGGCTTTTCAGCTGAGTTGCCAACTGGTGCGCCATAATGTCACTGCTATCTTTACGCATTTCGGTACGGATATGCAATGTATCCAGATGTCCCTGTTTGCAAATCTGGATCTGATAGTTCGGAATCAGTTGCTGGATCTGTAAAATCTGCTCTTCAATCTGTGATGGGAAGACATTGACCCCACGAATAATCATCATGTCATCACTACGGCCGACAATCTTGTCCATACGGCGCATGGTGCGTGCCGTGCCTGGCAATAAACGGGTCAGGTCACGGGTACGGTAACGGATTACCGGCATGCCTTCTTTAGTAATGGTGGTAAAGACCAGTTCACCCAGTTCGCCATCTGGCAGCACTTCGCCAGTTTCCGGATGGATAATTTCAGGATAGAAATGATCTTCCCAGATGGTTGGGCCATCTTTAGATTCCAGACATTCCATCGCCACGCCCGGTCCCATGACTTCTGACAGACCATAAATATCTAGGGCATCAATGCCCAGACGCTCTTCAATTTCCTTGCGCATTTCATTGGTCCATGGCTCTGCACCAAAGACGCCGGTTTTAATCGAACAGTTTTTGGCTGTGCCAAATTTCTTCTCAAGCGCTTCAATAATGTTCAGGCAGTAAGATGGCGTAACCATCAGTGCTGTCGGTTTAAAGTCATGAATCAGTTGCGCCTGTTTATCGGTTTGTCCGCCAGACATTGGAATCACGGTTGCACCCAAACGCTCAACGCCATAATGCGCGCCTAGACCGCCCGTAAACAGACCATAACCATAAGACACCTGAATGATATCTTTGCTGCTCAAGCCGGCTGCACGCAGGGAACGCGCCACCACGTCTGACCAGACATTAATATCATTTTGGGTATAACCCACTACGGTCGGCTGACCGGTGGTGCCAGAAGATGCGTGCACACGTACAATCTGTTCCTGTGGAACAGCGAACATACCAAACGGATAGTTATCGCGTAAATCCTGTTTGGTGGTAAACGGGAATTTCGCCAGGTCTTCCAGTGAGTTAAAATCGTCTGGATGCACGCCAGCATCATCGAATTTCTTTTTATAAACCGGACTGTTCTGATAAGCATGTTGCAACGTCTTTTTCATACGCTGTAGCTGAACACTGCGTAACTCATCAACCGATACTTTTTCAATTTTTTCTATTGCATTGTTATTCATATTCTTACTCCTGACGCAGTCTTCCTGACCACGGTTTAATTCATTGATTGAATGATGTGTTTAATCCATATTTTCTAAAACCAGTGCAACACCTTGACCAACACCCACACACATGGTGCAGAGTGCATATTTGCCATTACGACGTTTTAATTCTTTCATGGCGGTAATCACCAAACGGGTGCCACTCATACCCAGCGGATGACCCAAAGCGATGGCACCGCCATTCGGGTTAATTCTGGAATCATCGTCTTGCAAGCCGAGTTCACGAATCACGGCCAGCGATTGCGCTGCAAATGCTTCATTCAGCTCAATCACGTCCATCTGCTCCAGACTCAGGCCAGTCTGTTTCAGCACTTTCTGTACCGCTGGAACCGGCCCAATACCCATATATTTAGCTTCGACACCGGCGCTGGCCATCCCGATCACTTTAGCTTTCGGGCTCAAACCATACTGCTCGGCAAACTGCTGATTCCCAAGTAATACGCAAGCCGCCCCGTCATTGACACCCGAAGCATTGCCAGCGGTGACTGAGCCGCCTTCTTTACGAAATGGGGTTTTTAAGGCGGCCAGATTATCCAGCGTCGTCTCTGCGCGCGGATGCTCATCTTGGGAAATGGTCAGAGTGCTTTTCTTCGGACCTTTGACCTCTACTGGCAGAATTTCTTCGGCAAAAATACCCTTCTGCTGGGCTACTGCGGTTTTCTGTTGGCTGTGATAGGCAAACAGGTCCTGGTCTGCACGGCTAATCTGATACTTTTCAGCGACGTTTTCGGCCGTTTCCGGCATGCTGTCAACGCCAAACTGTGCTTTAAATTTTGGGTTGATAAAACGCCAGCCAATGGTGGTGTCATAAATTTCAGGGGTACGGCTAAAGGCAGTCGTAGGTTTGGATTGCACGAAAGGCGCTCGGCTCATGGATTCTACGCCACCCGCCAAAACAAATTGTGCTTCACCCGATTTGATGGCACGTGCTCCCAGTCCAATGGCATCCAGACCTGAAGCACATAAGCGGTTCACGGTGAGCGCTGGAACAGATTCAGGCAACCCTGCGAGTAAAGCAGCCATACGCGCCACGTTGCGGTTATCTTCACCGGCCTGATTGGCACAGCCCAAGATCACTTCATCCAGTTCTGCCCATGGCAAGGCAGGATGCTGATCTTTCAGATATTGAATCGGTAGCGCTGCCAGATCATCAGCACGAATGCTGCTCAGTCCACCGGCATAGCGTCCGATCGGGGTGCGAATTCCATCAAAAATATAAACCTGTTCCATGATTCTTCCTTTTAGCCAGCAACGCGTAATGGTTGCTGCTGAGTTTTCTATGCATGTCCCTGCACCGCTTTCTTTGCTAAATATATACTAGTTCTATAGCGGTCTTCACCATAAATACGATACATATTTTCTAAAATTTGTAAAATTGTGTAATATCCAATTTTATCTGCCCATTCGAATGGACCACAAGGATAATTAACGCCATATTTCATAGCAGAATCAATATCTTGTTCTGATGCAATATCATGCAATACTGCTTCACAGGCTTCATTCACCAACATGGCAATACTACGTATAACATAAAGACCGGGATGATCCTTAGACCAAATAGGTATCATATCCATACCTATGAGGAATAGCTCCACTGCCTGGCGCTGTTCAGCACTACACGCCGGTGATGCAACCACTGGAATCGCTTGAGCATTTGTCCAATCTGCATGCCAGTCCATCAACACCACAGGCTCATGCGGATAGGTAAGTTCAACTGATTCGCCAAGCGATAATCGCAGAGAAAGGTCACCAATCAGGATTTCATTCTGTTCTGCTGCCTGAAAACTCAGCTCTACATGAGAGGCCTGTTTTAAACGTTCAATCAGTACTGAGGAATGTAGCCATTCACCTTTTACTGTGACTTTGAGCTTATTCAGCGACTTGGCATAACACACTGGCAATTCATATACAGGCGTAGGCTTGGCCTGAGCGTAATCATAAAAACCCTGACCGGACTTGCGACCATAACAACCGGCATCGACCAGTTCTTTTTGAATCAAGGACGGGCGGTAGCGTGGCTCATAGAAAAATTCCTGATAGACACTTTGTGTGACCGAGAAATTCACATCCTGCCCAATCAGATCTGTAAGTTCACACGGCCCCATGGCAAAACGGCCACATTCGCGCATGATGTAATCGAGCTGTTCCGGGGTGGTGGCATTTTCCTGCAAGGCACGAAAGGCCTCGGCATAATAAGGTCGTGCGACACGATTGACGATAAAACCGGGGGTCGATTTGGCTCGCACCGGAACCTTGTTCCAGTCCTTCATCAGATCAAATACTGCATCGGCAATCGCTGCTGAGGTTTTCAGTCCGCGGATAATCTCGACCAGTTTCATCACCGGCGCCGGATTAAAGAAATGCAGACCAATCACTCGCTCTGGATGTGGAATCGCCGAGGCAATGGCGGTAATGGAAATCGAAGAAGTATTGGACGCAAAAATCGTCTGTTCCGGGCAAATGGCAGCCAGCTGTTGAAACAGGTTTTGTTTGACTTCTTTCTTCTCGACAATGGCTTCAATAATTAAGCCCACATCGGCAAGCTGCTGAATGTCCTCTGCCACAATCAGATTGGCAAAGGTACTTTCCAGTAATTGCTGGGTCATTTTGCCATTTTGTACGCGCTTGCTAAGCTGCGCCTCTAAAGCAGTTAAGGCACTCTGAACTTTGCTGCGATCGAGATCAAACACATAGGTCGGATGCCCGTGCATGGCTGCCAGTTGTGCAATACCAATCCCCATGGTTCCAGCACCGACCACAGCAACTTTGACTTGTTCCAAATTGATCTGTTGCATGATTTAGCATCCTTTATATTCAGGGGTACGCTTCTGCATAAAGGCTTGTACACCTTCTTTATAGTCGCTTGAACGTCCAGCCAGACGTTGCAGGTCACGTTCCAGAATGAGCTGCTCATCCAGATTATTATCGGCTGCGGCATGGATGGCTTTTTTGATCAGGGAAAGACCATAGGTCGGTTGCTGTGCCAGATGCTCTGCCAGTTTTTTCGCTTCTGCTTGCAGTTTTTCATCTTCAACCACTTGCCAGATCATGCCCAGTTGTACTGCGCGCTCAGCCGGAATTTTATCGCCGAGCATGGCAAGGCCCATCGCCTGAGCACGCCCGACCAGACGCGGCAGGAACCAGGTACCGCCTGAATCTGGCACCAAGCCAAGACGGCAAAAGGCCTGAATAAAGGAAGCCGATTTTGCTGCCACCACAATGTCACAGGCCAGGGCAATATTGGCGCCTGCCCCTGCTGCCACACCATTCACCGCACAAATCACCGGTTTAGGCATTTCGGTAATCAGCTTGATCAAAGGGTTGTAATATTTTTCAATCGACAGGCCTAAGTCCGGTGCATCGGCATTCGGATCGACCACACGGTCATTCAGATCCTGACCGGCACAGAAACCGCGGCCTTCGGCTGAAATCACCACGGCACGAATCTGGCTATCTTTAGCCCAGGCCTTGATGACCTTGGAAACTTCCTGATGCATGGTTTCATTAAAGCTGTTGAGCTGTTTTGGACGGTTAAAGGTCAGGTAGCCCACTGCATTTTTTTCTTCGACAATAATTGTTTGATAATCCATTACACACCTCTAAATTCTGGTTTTCTTTTTTCTAAAAATGCATTGATGCCTTCCTGGCGATCTTGGGTCGCCGCCAGCCAGACAAAATGTTGACGTTCAAGTTTCAGTCCCTGACTTAAAGTCACTTCATGAATCGACTTTAAAGATTGCTTGATGGCACGAATGGCCAGCGGTGCCTGCTTGGCAATTTTTTCTGCTAGTTCCAGTGCGTATTGCACGGTCAATCCTGCCGGACAAACCTGGCTACTAATGCCATGTTGCAAGGCTGTTTGTGCCGAAATCATTTCACCAGTCATGGCCCAGCGCATCGTTAATTGCTGACCGACCAGACGGGCCAGACGCTGGGTTCCACCGGCACCCGGCAACATACCTAAACCGATTTCAGGCAAGGCAAACTGGGCATTTTCTCCGGTCAGCACCATGTCACCATGCAAAGCCAACTCGAAACCTGCACCAAAAGCATAACCATTTACGGCCATGATTAAAGGCTTGGAAAATTCATCAATTTTTTTCCAGAGCAGTGGGCGTTGGTCTTGCTGGATGCTGACCACATCTAACTGCGCCAGCTCATTTAAATCAGCACCGGCAGCAAAGCATTGCGTATTTCCGGTGATGACCACAGCTTTCACAGCAGCATCTGTTTCCAAGTCCTGTAGACAGGCTGCAATGTTTTGCAAGGTGGCATTGTTTAAAGCATTGCGCTTTTCTGGACGATTTAGCTCGATCAGTACCACACCCGGCTTGGGTGAGCTGGTTTTAATGTAGGTCATCCTTGAACTCCTGCTATGCTCGCGGTGCTGTAAATTCAGCTTTTATTCATCAAAACTGAGTCGGACATTGGCCGTGGTTGGACGTGCCTGACAACTGAGCACATAGCCTTTCTGAATTTCATCTTCTTCCAGACTGTAATTCACCGCCATTTCAACCTGTCCCTCTAACACCTTACATTTACAGGTGGCACAAACGCCGCCCTTACAGGCATATGGCAGGTCGGCTCCGGCACGTAGCGCAGCATCTAAAATACTGTCATCCTGCTTAGAGACTCCAACAATCAGCTCGCGACCATCGAGGATGATATTGACGCGTTCTTCGCTGCGGCTTTCCATCTGCTGGGCGGTTGCTTTCGGTGCAGTACCCGTATTGAAGCGTTCCGTATGAATCTTGCTGCGTTGAATGCCCCAAGTCGGTAATACCGTTTCGACTGCTGTCATCATTTCTTCAGGACCGCAAGCGAAACAGTGATCTGCTTCGGCAGAAAGCAGATTGGCCTGAAATAACTGCTGCAATTTGTCTGCATCAATCCGACCATTAAAGATGTCACTGTCATTCAGTTCACGTGAAAAAATATTTACCAGTTGCAGACGTTCCTTAAAACGGTCTTTCAAGTCCATGATCTGTTCAGAGAACATGGTCTGTTTCCAGGAGCGGTTGCCATATACCAGAGTGAATGTTGCTTCCGCTTGACGGTTCAACACCGACTTTACAATCGATAAAATTGGCGTAATGCCACTGCCTGCTGCAAATCCTAGATAATTCTGGCCACCAGCCTTGGCGGCTTTCTGAAAAAACACCCCTTGCGGTGGCATGACTTCTAGTACATCGCCCGCTTTGAGATGCGCATTGGCCCAGGTTGAAAACTGACCCTGATCAATTTTTTTAATCGCAATACTCATGTCTTCCTGCGTATCACTGCAGATCGAGTAACAGCGGCGCAGCTCGCCGTCATCGGTTAAATGACGAATGGTCAGGTGCTGACCCGGCTGATATTGGAAAGCATCCAACTGCTCAGGCGCGAGATCAAAGGCAATGCAGATCGCCTGCTCGGTTTGTGGCTGAATCGATTTAATGGTTAATGGTATAAATTGGCTCATGGCAAAATCCTTCTTTTAGGTGGCGGTGTTCAGGCTTGTTATTGGTTTACCCTGCCCACCGCGCAATCGTTACAATCAAATACATTTGAAATAGTCAAAAGTTTCTAAGCAGTCCCGACATTGATATAAAGCTTTACAGGCGGTCGAACCGAATTCACTTAATAATTTGCTGTTGTTACTTAAGCACTGTGGACAGGTGATGCCATCGGTCAATGCCACATGCGTACCACAGCTATGTGACTGGCCTTGCGGCGGGGCAATACCATATTGCTGTAATTTGTGTTTGCCCGATTCACTCATCCAGTCCGTGGTCCAGGCTTGAGACAGGTCCACAATGACTTTGACCGGCGTCAAACCATTGGCCTCGAAAGCCTGGGTAATTTCTGCTTTTAATAAATCCGTGGCCGGACAGCCGCTATAGGTCGGCGTGAGTCGCACCACAATTTCATCCTGCTGATTCAGCTCGACGCCACGAATCATACCCAGATCAATCACTGACAATACCGGAATCTCTGGATCAGAAACCTGCTGTAAAACGTCCCAACATTGATCTTCTACGTGTCGAATCAGATTCATGCGACTCACTCCCTGTGATTGTGCCGAATTACCAGTTCATGTTTGGATATGAGCGCTGCATGTATTGCAGTTCAGCCAAAACAAAACCGAGATGTTCTGTATGTAAACCCTGTTTAGCCCCACTGCGATAAGCACCCAGCTCTGGCAGGCTTAATTCAAATCGCGCCAGCTCGGCTGTAATGGTCTCCAGCCACTGGACTTTTAAATTTTCAATCTCTGGAATGACACCGCTATCGACTAGTTGTTTTTCAGCTGCCGTCAGAACAAAAAGTTCTTCGGTAAAACGCCATAACTGGTTTAGACCTTGCTGGGTTTTTTCATGCGCTTCTGCGGTACCTAAACTTAAGCGTTCCATCCAGGTGGTGGAAAAACGCTGGTGATATTTCACTTCTTTGAGTGATTTCACTGCAAAGGCAGCCAACTCAGCATGCTGACTTTTAGTTAAAGCACTAAATAATAAAGTGTGGTAGTGATCCATCAACCACTGGCGTACCAAAGTCTGGGCAAAATCACCATTCGGCTGTTCGCACAGCAGCAAATTACGGTATTCACGCTCGGTGCGGAAATAAGCCAGCTTGTCTTCATCACGACCCTGTCCTTCCACTTCACCCGCCAGACTGAGGGCAGTACGTGCCTGACCCAATAAATCCAGTCCAATATTGGCTAAGGCAATATCCAGCTCCAGTTCAGGTGCATGACCACACCACTCTGCCAAACGATGAGACAGGATCAGTTGACTGTCACCCACATGTAAAAGAAATTCTGCCAATACTTGATTTGTCATAGTCTTCACCTTTCCCTTTACATATGCTCGATGCCAGCTGGAATGTTATAAAAGGTTGGATGGCGATAAACCTTGTCCAAAGCGGGTTCAAAAAATTCTGCTTTTTCATCTGGCTGTGAAGAGGTAATCAATTCAGATTTCACCACCCAGATACTGATCCCTTCATTGCGGCGGGTATATACATCGCGGGCATTTTGTAGTGCGACTTCCTCATCCGGTGCACGCAGGCTGCCGACATGACGGTGACTTAGACCCTGTTTACTACGCACAAACACTTCATAAAGTGACCAGTTATTTTTGTTATTCATGAGCAAATTTCCTTATATTGATCAAACTATTTTTTAAGCGACTTTTTGTGCTGCTGACTGTTGCTGCTGTTTTTGAGCATAGACAGCTGCGGAATCACGTACCCACTTGCCGCCTTCCCAAGCTTTGCGGCGTGCTTCAATACGCTCATGGTTACACGGCCCCTTGCCTGCAAGAATCGCAAAAAACTCATCCCAATTGATTTCACCAAATTCGTAATGTCCGGTGGCTTCATTGAATTTGAGGTCTGGATCTGGAACGGTTAAACCCAGCTGCAAAACTTGCGACACGGTGTTATCGACAAATTTCTGACGTAGCTCATCGTTGCTGAATAATTTAATTTTCCACTGCATACTTTGTGCACTGTTCGGTGAATTATCATCACTTGGACCAAACATCATCAGTGCCGGCCACCAGAAACGGTTCACTGCATCCTGTGCCATCTGCTTTTGTTCCGGCGTACCATTGGCCAATTCCATCATGGCTTCAAAGCCCTGACGCTGATGGAAACTTTCTTCTTTACACACACGCACCATAGCGCGGGCATAAGGACCATAAGATGTACGGCACAGCGCAACCTGATTGACAATTGCTGCACCATCTACCAGCCAGCCAATCGCGGCAACATCGGCCCAGCTCAGGGTTGGATAGTTGAAAATTGAAGAATATTTCATGCGACCGGCAATCAGCTTATCCATCATGTCGTCACGATCCGCACCCAAGGTTTCTGCAGCACTGTACAGATACAAAGCATGACCGGCTTCGTCCTGAACTTTTGCCATCAGCACAGCTTTACGCTTCAAGGTCGGTGCACGGGTAATCCAGTTGCCTTCCGGCAACATGCCCACCACTTCAGAGTGTGCATGCTGACCAATCTGACGAATCAAGGTCTTACGATAAGCATCCGGCATCCAGTCCTTCGGCTCGATGGAAATATCCTTTTCAATCTTTTGATCGAAGATTTGTTGTTGGTTATTCATTGTTCCCTCACTTATCTCAAGTGTTGATACACCCAAATTAAAACGATACGAAATTAAAATCAATATCTATTTATTGGTATCATTTAATTTTTATCCTTTATTTTTACTAAATATTTGTTTTATATAATTTAATATTTTTTATTTTATTGTTATGCATTTTTAAACACAGATTTATGATTGACATTTTCAATTTTTCAACACAAATTATGAAACATCAAAATTAAAATACATCTCAAAACGTATCATAAATGGAGTTTTTACAATGTTAGAGTTAGACAGCAGCTCAAGCACAACGGATTATCAAGATACTGAATCAACCCATAATCCTATTGCCATCAAAAGCTTATCTTCACTGGTGTACGGCCAGGAATACGCAGCGCAAGCCGATTTACGTACGGTTTATCATGCCATTAGCGGTGAAGCGGTTTATCAGGTCGGCAGTCAGGGCATCGATACCCAAGCCGTGGTGAAGTATGCCAAACAAAAAGGCGCGACTATTGCCATATGGACCTTCCATCAACGTGCCAATGCACTGAAGCAAGTGGCTCAGTATTTGATGGAACGCAAAGAAGACTTTTATGAGCTTGCCAAAGCAACCGGCTGTACCCGTAAAGATGCCTGGATTGATATTGAAGGCGGGATTGGCACCTTATATGCTTATTCGAGTTTGGTGCGTCGTGAACTGAGTGATGAAACAGCATGGGTCGAAGATGCCTGGATTCCTCTTTCTAAGCAAGGTAGCTTTGGCGCGAAACATATTCTGACGCCTAAAGCCGGTGTCGCCGTGCATATCAATGCCTTTAACTTTCCGATCTGGGGCATGCTGGAAAAAATCGCACCGACACTGCTGGCAGGCGTACCCTGTATTGTCAAACCGGCGACCGAAGGTGCCGAGCTGACTCATGCCGTAGTTAAAGCCATTCATGAAAGCGGTTTCTTGCCAGAAGGTTCACTGCAGCTCATTTGCGGACAGGTCTATGATTTATTTGATCATTTAAATCCTCAAGATACGGTCACTTTTACCGGTTCTGCTTCAACAGGGCAAAAACTGCGTTCGCATCCACACTTAAATGCCTACTCGATTCCATTCACCATGGAAGCAGACTCGGTCAACAGTGCGATTTTGACGGCGCAAGCTAATGATGAAACGATTGATTTATTTGTCCGTGAAGTTTTCCGTGAAATGACCACCAAAGCCGGACAAAAATGTACCGCAATTCGTCGTGCCTTTGTGCCGGCCGAATTACTGGATACAGTACAAAGTCGCCTGATTGAAAAATTGAAAAAAGTGGTTGTCGGTGACCCTGCTCAAGAAGGCGTGACGATGGGTGCTTTGGCCAGCGTCAAACAGAAACATGATGTCGCGGCAAAAGTTGAACAGCTGAGCCAGGATGCAAAGATCGTATTCGGTAGCCACTTGCGTCAGGACTTTAATATTCAAGTACAAAATACGGAGAAGGCTGCATGTTACCCACCGACAGTACTGGTCTGCAAAGCACCAGTTCAGGCAGAAAACATTCATAAGATTGAAGCCTTTGGGCCTGTAGTGACTTTAATGCCATATACTGACTTGGCTCAGCTGGCTGACCTGGTGGCACGTGGCGAAGGTAGCCTGGTGGCATCCATCGTACGCAATACCGATGAAAATATTGAACAACTGCTCAGCAAAATTGCGCCATGGCATGGTCGTGTCCATATTCTGGATGCTGAAAGTGCCAAAGAAAGTACCGGACATGGCTCTCCATTACCTTTGCTGGTTCATGGCGGACCGGGACGTGCCGGTGGCGGTGAAGAACTCGGCGGCTTGCGTGCAGTCAAACATTATATGCAACGTACTGCGATTCAAGGCTCGCCAAATGCCATGACTCAGGTCGGCCATAGCTGGACGGCTGGTGCTCAGGTCTTTGAAGACCGTGTGCATCCTTTCAAAAAGTCATTTGATGAATTGCGTATCGGCGAACGTTTGCTGACAGCACGACGTAGCGTGACCGAAGCGGATCTGGTGAATTTCGGCTGCCTGAGCGGTGATCACTTCTATGCGCATATGGACAAAATTGCTGCAGCAGAATCCCTGTTTGGTGAGCGCGTGGCACATGGTTACTTTGTGGTATCTGCCGCGGCCGGCCTATTCGTTGATGCCGCCCAGGGTCCAGTCATTGCCAACTATGGTATGGACAACTTGCGCTTTGTAGAACCGGTGAAAATTGGCGATACCATTCAGGTAGAACTGACCTGTAAGCAGAAAACTCCAAAAGCACTGCGCGATCCGGCACAGAAGCCACATGGTGTCGTGGTCTGGGATATTAAAGTGAAAAACCAGCGCAATGAACTGGTTGCAACCTACGATATTTTAACGCTGGTTGAACGTGGCTAAAAATTCATACAAAAAAAGGAATCATTATGATTCCTTTTTTTTGCCTTTAAAAATTATTTGTATCTATTTTTAAAAACAGATTGACGTCTCTCTATTTAGGCTCTAGATTAATTAAATACGATACAATATAAAAATAACAAGCATATTAAAAGTATCAAATAAATATCTCAAACGATCAGCACAGGATGTTGCATGATGAATGATAAATCGCTGAACCTAGAAATGGTTGAAAGGACGATTCAACCAACAAATCAAAATTTTGAGCCTACACCGACAGAAACGGCTGTGCCGCTGTCTGAACAGATTGAACCACCACCGGAAAGCAGCACCTATCAATGGTATGTGGTGGTCATTTGTATGGTGGCTTACATTCTGTCATTTGTAGACCGTCAAATTTTATCGCTCATGATTGAACCGATTAAAGCCGATTTAATGCTGAGCGACACCCAGTTCAGCCTGTTACAGGGTCTGGCCTTCTCCTTGTTTTATGCCATTATGGGTCTGCCCATCGCAGCATTGGCGGATCGAAAGTCCCGGATTAAAATCATTGCAACCGGGATTGCGTTTTGGAGTCTTGCCACAGCGGCTTGTGGTCTCAGTAAAAACTTTATTCAAATGTTTATTGCACGTTTGAGTGTGGGTGCCGGTGAAGCTGCGCTTTCCCCTGCCTTTTATTCAATCGTTGCCGACTTATTTCCGAAAGATAAATTAGGCCGTGCACTCGGGGTATATGCGATTGGTGCCTTTATTGGTTCGGGTTTAGCTTTCCTGATTGGCGGCTATGTGATTGGCTTGCTAAAAGATGTCAGCTTCGTGGCTTTACCGCTTATTGGTGAAGTGAAAACCTGGCAACTCACCTTTATGATTGTGGGTCTACCGGGCGTATTGCTGGCACTGCTCATGGTACTGACGGTGCGTGAACCTGCACGTAAGGGCATGAAAGTCGGTCAGGATGGTCAGGTCATTAAAGCCTCTTTTAAAAACTCGATCGGTTTTATCAAGACACATAAAAAGACCTTCTTCTGTCATTTTATTGGTTTTTCTTTTTATACCATGATGTTGTATTCGCTGCTGGGCTGGGCACCTGCCTATTACATGCGTAATTTCGGTCTGGATGCGAGTCAAACCGGTTATATCCTCGGTACGATTATTCTAGTCGCGAATACTTCGGGTGCCTTGTTCTGTGGCTGGCTGATCGACTTCTTCTCGAAACGTGGCTATAGCGATGCTGCAATTCGTACCGGTGCGATTGGCTGTGCAGCGCTGATTATTCCGAGTGTGCTGTTCACTCAGGTCGATAATATGCAGCTTTCATTTGCGCTGATTTTTGTGGCGATGTTCTTCTCCACTTTCCCGATTCCGGCATCGGCTGCTGCTACGCAAATGCTGACACCGAATCAGCTACGCGCACAGGTATCTGCCAAGTTTCTGCTGGTTTCAAACCTGATTGCCTTAGGCGTCGGAACCACCGCTGTGGCGTTGATCACAGATAAATATTTCCAGAATACCTTAATGGTTGGTAACTCAATCTCGATCGTCAATGCGATTGCCGGATTGATTGGCTGCTTCCTGTTGTACAAGGGCTGTCAATATTATCGTGAGAGTATGAAAGTCGAGAAACTGGCTGACTAAAATGCCTGGATATCGCTAAACCTTCTTAAGCTTCACTTTTAAAGGCCTTTAATCTACATTAAGGGCCTTTTAATATCAGCGCAAAAAGTTCAATTTTCAGGTACTCATCATTCAATTCCGATCCAGCCTAGACAGGCTGCCTAAAAAAACGTATAACACCGTTTTAAATTTACAGGTGTGCACCGTTGAAACTTGTGCTTGCTCCCATGGAAGGCTTAACCGATCCGATTATGCGTGATGTGCTGACATCCGTAGGTAGCTTTGACTGGTGTGTGACCGAGTTTATCCGTGTCACCGATTCCCTTCTGCCCGATCATATTTATCATACTTACTGCCCGGAACTGTTGAATGATGGCAAGACGGCGGCAGGTACACCGGTACATGTCCAATTCTTAGGAAATAATCCGGAGATGCTAGCAGCGAATGCCGCCAAAGTGGCAGCCATGGGCGCACCGGCAATTGACATGAATTTTGGCTGTCCGGCCAAAACCGTGAACCGTCATCGTGGTGGTTCAGTCCTGCTCGATGAACCCGAAGTCGTGCATGAGCTGGTTAAAGCCGTGCGTGATGCAGTGCCTGCGCATATTCCGGTTTCCGCCAAAATGCGTCTGGGTTATATGGACCGTAATTTTATGCTGGAAAATGCGCATGCCATTGAAGATGCCGGGGCAGCCTGGGTCACCGTTCATGCACGTACCAAAGCCGATGGCTACACTCCGCCAGCATTCTGGGACCAGTTACAACCGATTCGTGAAGCACTCAAGATCAATGTGATCGCCAATGGTGAAATCTGGAACAATACCGATGCCAAACAGTGTCGACTAGAATCTGGCTGCGAAGACCTGATGATTGGCCGTGGTGCGGTGACCACACCCGACCTGACTCAATGTATCCGTCAAAATTCGGATGCACCTTTGATGAACTGGAATGAACTACTGCAACTGCAAATTCGTTTTATCAACGGCCCAGCCAAAACTGAGATCGGGATGGTCGGCCGTTACAAGCAATGGCTGGGCATGATGTCGAAACATTATCCTGAAGCCAAAGCATTATGGGATGAAGTAAAACGGATTAAAGTTCTGGCCGAGATTACCGAAAAACTGAAAGCTTCAAATATTTAAAACTAAAAAGCCTTTGAATCATTCAAAGGCTTTTTTATGGGCTCGTAAAAGCTTATGACTGCTTAGGCTGTTTTGAATACCACTTCGAAATAAATCCAATCACAAAGTATGAATAGATTAATTTCTACTAGCAGAACATCCATATTCTAATTTTTCATTTGTTTTAAATTTTTAGATATTAAAGTTCTTTCATAAATCATTTTTTATAATCACTACAAAGGAAATACCCTCTCCTTGTAGGAGAGGGCGAGGGAGAGGTTTTTACCCCCTCATCTCCTTGCTAAGCAGTGCTTCTTATCCCAGAGGGAGAAGGAACTTTTAATATTCATTTTAAAATGAATAGAACGATCATTTTTTGATTTATAAAAGAGATTTATGAATGCGTCTGCTCAATATTTAACAGGATTTCTTTTTTATCCAAACCGCCGGAAAATCCTACCAGCTTGCCACTGCGACCAATTACCCGATGACAGGGTGCAATAATCGAAATCGGGTTTTTGCCATTGGCTGCACCCACGGCACGTACCGCCTTGATATTACCCACTTGTTCAGCAATGTCGCGATAGCTTCGCGTCTGTCCGTAGGGAATATTCAGTAGCGCCTGCCAGACTTTTTTCTGAAAATCAGTACCGGCAAAGTCCAAAGGCAGGTCAAAAACATTGCGCTGACCGGCAAAATATTCCTGGAGCTGGCGTCGGGTTTCAATCAATACCGGATGCTGCAGATCTTCAACCAAGGTCGCCAGTTTCACCCGATTCGGCTGTTCACAATCCCAAAGCACGGCTACCAGCGCGGTTTCATTCGCGACCAGTCGTAACTGACCTACGGGAGAATCCATATAGAGATAACTTAAGTTCATGATGGTGCCCTGTCCCAATCACTGGAGTTCATTTTCCATATTAACCCAGTTCACCGAGACAGGCAGAAACAAATTATGAAGAGGATACTTTCATCAGCACCAGACCGGAAATGATGAGTACTGCAGCCAGCATACGCAATGCTGTAGCAGGTTCACCCAGAACCCAAATACCGATGAGAAATGAACCCACTGCACCAATCCCGGTCCAGATCGTATAGGCTGTACCTAGTGGCAAAGTACGCATCGCATAAGCCAGTAAAGCAAAACTCAGTACCATGAAGACAATGGTAATAATACTTGGGGTAAGTCTGGTAAAGCCTTCAGACAGCTTCATCGAATATGCCCAAACGATTTCAAAAATACCCGCAAGAATAAGTACGATCCAGGCCATGCAGCCCTCCTCCTTTTATATAAGAATCAGGCCGTCCTGACGATTTTTCCTGTAAATTCCGATATGCAATTCACAAGGGAGGTCGTTCCTCCTAGGTGTAAAAATTTTATAAAACCACATTGCAGTAATCTGGCTATTTTTACAAAACATGACTTATCGAGATACAACTTAACTTTGCCTTACTCAAATCCTCACGACATTCATGGCTACTCTGGTTATGGTAGATGTTGAAAATGCCAAGTCAGAAATAGTTCTAATAATCGGGCAATTCATTCACAACAATTACATGAGAATGGACTCAGAATATTAAGTTATACACATCAATTAAATTTAAACTTTGTCTGGAGAAATTACATAATGAAACACAAATATACGACACATTGATCACTTTTTGCCTGGTTCCATTATCAACCTATGGTGAATAAACAACCACCAAACACAAGGGTTATAAGCAATAAAAAAGAACCCAATTTGAGTTCTTTTTATACAGATTTTGTCTAAATCGCAATCAATCAGGCTACAAACGATTACATTTTATGCAACATATCCATATGGTTATCAACATAGATATCTACACACTTATCCATAAAGTTATCCACATATTTATGCACTTATGAGTTTTTAACGATTACAATTGAACCTGTCCCACTCTCGCTAATTCCGCACGCATTTCATCAATCACAGCTTTATAATCCAGCTTACCAAAAATAGCTGAACCAGCTACAAACATATCCGCACCCGCTTCGGCAATTTCACGAATGTTGCTTGGTGTAACACCGCCATCAACTTCCAAACGAATATCACGACCTGAAGCATCAATCAGTTTGCGTGCCTGACGTAATTTATCTAAAGTCATTGGAATAAATTTCTGTCCGCCAAAGCCCGGGTTCACGCTCATAAGCAGGATTTGATCGACTTTATCCAGCACATAATCAAGGTAATGCAGTGGCGTTGCTGGGTTAAATACCAGCCCCGCTTTGGCACCACCTGATTTAATCAACTGTAAAGAACGGTCAATATGATCAGAAGCTTCCGGATGGAAAGTAATGATATCGGCACCCGCTTCAAGGAAATCCCCGATCATGCGATCCACCGGCTTGACCATCAAATGCACATCAATCGGTGCCTTGATCCCATAATTTTTCAAGGCCTTGCAAACACCCGCACCAAAAGTCAGGTTCGGCACATAATGGTTGTCCATGACATCAAAATGGACAACGTCTGCACCTGCTTCCAACACGTTCTCGACTTCTTCACCTAAACGGGCAAAGTCAGCAGATAAAATAGAAGGGGCAATTAAATAAGGCTTGGACATGGGAGAACCTGGCTTGTTGAAATTGGATTTTTCCCATTATATCAAATCCGCTCCGGCTACTGTGATTCGATGTTGCAAGATTAAAACGCTGTGTAACGCTTTGAGGCTTATGCCGGCATCACCGCTTGGTTTAAAGTGCAGGATAATGATGAATAGTGTAGAAGACTGATGAAAAGTATTGCCCATATCCAGACGCAACAAGCTTCACGAATTGCCAAACGCCTGGCCAATCACTGGAAACATAAATTTAATATTGATGAAACCGAACAAAATTTCCTGATTCATTTTCCAAATGCTGAAGTGATATTGGCTCCTGAACAAGATCATCTAACCGTAACGATTCAAAGCACAGATGAATTTACTGACCTGAATAAACTCGAAAATGTCGTGCTGGATCATCTGATCCGTATGGGACAGGAACATCTGACTGCCGACTGGCAAAGATAGGGACTAAAAAGCCTTAGTGATCAGGGCATAGCAATGATCAGAAACTAAATACGATGATTCGCCTGTTCATTAAAGGCATGAATACGCTCAATTCTTTTATCCAGTTCGGGGTGAGATTCCAGATATTTTTTAAACTTCCCGATCAGGCGAATCCATTTCAGTTCGGTTTCTGTCAGGTGTCGGTCTTTTCCATCGATATTGAGGGTGAAATTTTTCATTTTTAAGGTTTGAGACTCCTCTGCCAGTATTCTGGCATTTTCCACCCGCTGCAAAAAGTTAGACAAGTGAATACTGGAAATCTGCTGTTGATGCAAATGCTGCATGGCATAGTCATCAGCATCCAGTTCAATCGCCTGCGAATATCCGGCATCAGTCAACACGACTACAGAGGCTGTGACCACATCACTTAAATCTCCAGTTACCAAGGCAAACAGTCCCGCCACACCCAGATTAGAAATCACTTTCTGCATACTGTGCTTTTGTACCAGATGGCCTTGTTCATGGGCCTGTACGGCAAGGACTTCTTCATCGGTGCCGCTGATTTTCACCAGTTCATCAGTCACAATAATGGTGTTATTCGGGATGGCTGCGGCATTCATGCCCATGCTTGATCCACCTTGACGGAAAATAATTTTTGCAGGTTTTCCTACAGCAATCTTTTGTTCATACAAAGTTTTTAATCGCATCTGCTGTTCTTCCGGTAGTGTACTTGGTTGGGTCTGGGCAATTAACTGCTGCTCTGTCCGGTTGCCTACTTCAACCAGAGTCTGCTCCGGAAGGAATTTTTCCAGCTGTTTGGCACTATAAGGAATCCCCCATTTTAAAATCACAATCACTGCACTAATCACGATGATCATGGAAAAGAAAATCAGGATCGGTGAACGTTCAAACTTCCAGATTGCATGATAAATATCTTTATGTTTAATCCCGAGCCAATGTGGCGCTTTGCTTAAAAACTCAATCCGACGCTCTTCAGGCAGCTCAATAATCGGTTTACGACCACCGACACCACCAATGTAGGCCATGTCCGGATAAGAAAAATAAAAATCTGCAGCGCTAACTTGTGCTGGAACATCCTCATCAAGTTTCAGGACAATCCCTTGTTGCTGATCCGGTACAATCCAGGCACGACGAGCTTCAGCGAGAATTCCATCATAAAACTTAACTTCGACAGGTCGTTTCATCACATTTACTTCTATAACGACGCATCGAAATCAAATACGTCCAGGATTTCATCGGCCAAAGCACTCGGGTCAGGTTGCAAGATATGCTCAAGATTAGCTTCATCTTCTGCCACATATAGCTCTAAGTGTTTTAACTGATATTCATATAAACGGATGGCAGCCCAAGGCGTCATTAAACCCAGACTAAGAACACGTACCATCCAGTTGCTCAGCACAATCCAGCTATAGCGCCAGGTCGTGACCCGTGTTTTAAAGTAACTTTGACCGAGCTCCACATGATTTCAGGTAATGAGGTATAAACGTGCAGAAATGACCGGCCAGACCAGCGCCAGACAAAGCAGATAGCTAAGCAGTAAACCCAGACTAAACAAATTGGTTCCAATCCGGTCCACCCAGTACACTACTGCTGCAAGCCAGCCAATACCAACCAGCAGGCAAAGCCCCAAGGGCAGATAAACGGCAGACATAAACTTGGACCAGTTAATATTCAGCTTGAATTGCAACTGACCAATCGATAAATGATTAAAGCAATAGCGTTTATAGAGCCAGATCATCACCGGACTAAACAGCAGCAAAGTAAAGATATTGAGCAGGATGGCTAGAAATAAGACCCTATAAGCCTCGCGGTTGCTGCCATTAAAATAAAAACGCACATTGCCATATTTGCTATTTCGGGCCTTGAATTTCAGCGTCATCCGAATAAGCCAAGGCAAACACAGCGCAGCGACCATTAATAAAGAACTGGTGGCAAGGATTGAATAGTTGGTCAGTACGACGGTAACCAGATACAGTTCCAGTGCAAACAGACGACCCAGCAGGATCCGGCTCGGCATGGCCACAAAGTCGAAGCGATGGTTTAAAAATTGGGTATTGCCGTAGAAATAACGCATACGGCGTGCCTTGGCCCAAGGGCTGTACAAGGTCAATGTCACTATGGTCAGCATCAGATTCACCATCCAGATACCAAAATATTCGGATGCACTGCCATGAAATCTGAATCCATAACGCTGATATTTGGGGCGGACTGAAGGCGTGGCTTCAGTCGAAAAACTTGAAGCAGCTGGAAATAATGGCTCACTGGCACGAATACCGTCTGCTGTCTGCTGCATGACGACCCCAATTTTTTATACTTTTATACACCTGATATTAAAAGAAAAACCCCCAGAATGTGAAAAAATTTTGGAGGTTTTTTAATCTTTTTAGTACTGCTAGATGTGTGCAGTCTTGCTTTAAGGATTTAACTGCACGGCATGGAATTGCAAATGGTCATCTACGAAACTTTGAATAAAGTAATAACCATGATCATAGCCCTGATGTTCACGCAAAGTTAGCGGCTGGTTCACGGCATCACAAGCTTGCTGAAACAAGGCTGGATTAAGCTGACTATAGAACTGATCCGAAAAACCCTGATCAATCAGGATATCGCTAAATAAGGCGCCCTTTTCCTGAACCAAAGCGGTTGCATCATGTTTCAGCCATTCCTCTTTCTCAGTACCCAGATAATTCGAGAATGCTTTGTCGCCCCAAGGACACTGGCTCGGGGCACAAATTGGTGCAAAGGCTGAAACAGATTTGAATTTTTCTGGATATTTAAATGCCAGAGTCAATGCGCCATGACCGCCCATAGAGTGGCCAAAGATGCCGATCTTGCCGGGATGGATCACGAATTCCTCAGTGACCAGTGCGTAAAGCTCATCGACAATAAAGCTTTCCATCTGATAGTGTTCAGCCCATGGTGCCTGGGTAGCATTGATATAAAAACCCGCACCCTGACCGATATCCCAGTTGTCGCCTTCTGCCACACCTTCGCCACGCGGCGAAGTATCTGGTGTAATCAGGATCAAGCCAAGCTGTGCCGCTAGACGCTGTGCATGTGCCTTGATGGCAAAGGTTTCTTCAGTACAGGTCAAACCTGCCAGATAGAATAATGCAGGACAGCTGTGGCCCTCTAAAGCTTGAGGCGGCAGAAAAATGCCAAACTTGGTCGGGGATTTAAGATAGCGCGAATCAAAACGATAAATCCGCTGTTCACCTTCAAAGCTTCTATTGTTCTGTATAAGTTCCATGGCTATTCCTTATTATTGCAACCAGTCTGTGGATGACATTGATCTAGGGAGATGCTGTTGCCGTACTGTTCTGGGGAAATAAACGTTGCTCCAGTTGTGGCAACATCAATTCCATATTCTTGCCGATGACCCATTGCGGTTCTGATGGCTCAAAACCTTGAGCTGATTCCCATTTTGCTACGGTATCTGTGGCCTGTGCGAAAGCGCTTTGCAAGCTGCTATTTTCACGCATGGCTTCATCAAAGAACGCACGACCAAAATAGGTATAATCCGCTTCATTCGAACAGCCAAAAGACTGCCGATCAGCTGCCGAAGCCGTAATCACCAAGGTATTGTCATTCTGTAAAGCAGAAGCAAAACTGCCTGAAAAACAGGCCGAGATTACGATCACGCGCCAACGTATGCCTGATGCATCTAGTGTTTCACGCAACCATTTTGGATCAACCTGCGCCAGATCCAGTGGGGCATTTTCCATTTCAAATACATTCGGCAAACCGTGAGAGGTCATATATAAAAATAATACGTCACTTTCACGGTTCATCTGCTGCCCCATACGGCGCAATGTCAGCTCCATACTGGTTTTGGAAGCAATGGGCATAGTGGTACGTGTCGCTGGGTGATTGACCAAGGCAATCGATCGGCCAAAAGTACCAAAACGGGTATCAAACTGCTCTTTAATCCGCTCAACTTCAGAATGGAATACATCCTGATAGCTCGCTCCGGCTACCCCCATGAAATACCAGTGTGACTGTGCAAATTCACCATACTCGATATTTTCCAGCGCTTTATTCAGCAAAGTTGGCTGGGCATAGAAAGCATCTTCGGCAAAACTCGGTGGAATTTCTTCGACTTTCCAGATCGGCTGATCTTTGACTGAAATCTGCCAAACTACTAGCGTAAACAAAGTCGCCAGCATAATCAGCGCACGTTCCCACCACGGCCATTTTAATTCATGTGAAATCACCCAGACCACTGCCAGACTTTGCCAGACAAACAGCATGACAAAGAGCGTTGGAATATAGTCGTAAAGGATATAAGGCAGATAATCCAGATCACCCAGATACTGAATCAGACACTGGAACAGCATGATATGGGTATCTAACACCAACCATAACAAGGCTGGCACCAGCATCAAGCGTGGATTATTGACCCGTTGCGAAAGAAAAATACCGACAATCAGGGCAATGAAAGGCCAAAGCGCATAACTGATCAGGCCTTGAGAGTTAAAATCTCCCATACGGCCTGAACTGAGCCAGCTAAACAAACTGTTGGCGCAGCCCCCTAAGATCCCCCAGAACACCAGTTGCATGATGGATGGACGGACCAGTTGTAAAGAACGCCTCGACCCCAGAAATAACCACATCCCGGCAATTTGGTTGCTCTTAAAATCGTGCCAAAAATTAATGGAGGGTTTAAAGTCGATCATAGGATTTCAAGGAGATGAGTGGCTCGCTAATGTGCTGAATAAGTTTATGCTTGATAAGCATTTAATCAATGCTAATTTTAAATATATAACAAATCTTTGCTTAATAAAGAAGCCATTATCCTATTCAGCTACAAGTTCATGCTGAAAATACGCATCAAAGCGACAAGCATCGCCTTGCCATTGATGATTTGGCTCTTTTCCGGCCAGAAATACCGCCAGACGCGGACGTTTGACCACGACACGTTTGCCAATTTTCTGTGCCAGTTCCAGAAGATTATCGCCCAGATCCATTTCACCATCTTCAGGCAATAACATATGCAACAGCTGCATCTGTTTTTTGACCTGCGCCTGCTTTTTGACTGCCTGCTGGTTTTGATCCCGCTGTGGAAACATTGGATCAAGATAAACTACATCGACAACTTTATGCTGCTGGGCCTGTTGCTGCAGATAATCGGCTGAATCAGAAAAGACCAAATGAATCCGGGATACGACCTGACTCAGGAATGCATCCGACTGGGCACGTATATGGCTACCTTCCAGCAAGGTGAATAGAACCGGATGCCGTTCAACCAGAGTCACTTGCGCGCCTAAATGTGCCATCAACAGACTGTCATGTCCTAGACCTGCAGTCGCATCAACCAAGCTTGGTTTTTCACTTAAATTACAGGCACGTGCAATCATTTCTGACTTTAAAGATGCACGTTTTAAACGTCCAGTTTCTGCTTGCCAGTCCGGTTGCATCTTCATGCCGTTGGCACATAACCAGAGTCCGTCAGCATCGACACAGAGGGCCAGTTCAGGATTTAAACGGAAAAAACGTGCATTGAGTTTTTCAACAGTTTCAATCTCAACCTGTACCCCACGAGAAGAAAGCACAGCCTCAAAGTGCTGTGCTTTCTCTTGATAGTCAGATTCGGCATATAAGCGAATCGCGCTTACCATAATTTCCAACCTGTATAGGCAAATAATAAAATCAGCAGACCCGAAGCAATACGATACCAGGCAAAGATCATAAAGTCGCGTTTAGCCACATAAGCGACCAGCGCACGGATTAATATCAATGCCGAGATAAAGGAAACCAGAAGCCCAACTCCGATCACGGTCCAGTCTTCAGTCGTATTTAAGACATCATAGCTTTGATAAAGGTCCAGCAGGCCAGCGCCGATAATGACCGGAATACCCAAGAAAAATGAAAATTCAGTCGCTGCCTTACGGGACACACCGAGGAACATCGCACCGATAATGGTTGCGCCTGAACGGGAAGTACCCGGTATCAAGGATAGAACCTGAATTAGGCCAATCCAGATCGCATCTCTAATGCTGAGTTCTTCAACTTCATGGACACGGACTTGTGGTGGATTCTTTTCAATCCAGATAATGATCAGACCACCGACAATTAAACCAATGGCAATCGCAATATCATTAAACAGTAATTGTTTGACGGTTTGTCCCAGCGTCAGACCAATCAATATAATCGGAATAGAAGCCAGAATCAGGCCAATGCCTAAACGGCGACCTTGCGGTTCACCGCTGACAATCCCGGTCGCTGCACCCCAAAGACGTGCCCAATATTCATAAATAACGGCAGCAATTGCCCCCATCTGGATCGCGATGACGAATACATCACTCTTTTCCTTGGTCCAGAAATTCATTAATTCTGATGCCAAAATCAAATGGCCGGTACTGGAAATAGGCAAAAACTCGGTAATGCCTTCGATAATACCCATGATGGCCGCTTTGAGTAGCAGTAAAAGATCCATGCTTTATCCTAATTAATTATGCTTTGCCTTGTTCTGGAATTTTTTTCCACGCGTTATCGCGTAAATATACGGGTAATGCCAATTCTGCACTCACCCAGTTTTCTACTTGTGCCGCTGCACGTGCAATGCTGGCGATATCCTGTGCGGTCGCATGCACATCTTTATAAATTGAAGTTTCGCTTTGTACCAGTTCAGCGCCTGAGCCGACCGGGGTAAAGCGTACAGCTTGGCTGCCTTCTGCATAACTTAACAGTTGCTCATCATCAACCGGTTGCATAATTCCTTGTGCATCCACTTGATAGCTCGCGATATAGACTTCGCTCATGCGCGCATCCAATACCGCAGACACTTCAGTCAGACCGTGCAAGCGGTAGGCTGCTTGTGCCAAAGCCTGCAAAGTCGACACCGGAATTACCGGCACATCATTTGACCAAGCCAAGGCCTGAGTCACGGCAGCATTAATACGCACACCGCTAAAAGAACCCGGACCACGACTAAAGGCAATCGCGGTCAAATCAGCAATGGCCAGCCCAAGATCTTGCAGACCTTGTTCAATCATCGGGAGAATCGTTTGCGTTTGTGCCTTGGCGCGCGCATCAAGCTGAAAAAATAGTTCTTGAGTATCATCGATTACAGAAACGGAACACTGCTCATTGGCAGTCTCCAATGCCAGCACTTTCATGCACAACCTTAATTCAGAGAATATAAAAAACGCGGATATGATACTCCACTCATATCCGCTACGCGAGATTTTCCCGAAACAGATACAAAAATGCCTAGAAAATCTAGGCTTATGATTCACTCATTAAAAGAGTGCCTTAGAGTTGCACTTCTTCCAAATCCCGAAATTTCTGAAAATGCTCGGCATAATGCATGGCGCTCATTGTTAATTTTTGAATACTGTCATCATCCAGCGTTTTCACCACTTTACCGGGTGAGCCCATCACCACGGAATTGTCTGGAATGATCTTGCCTTCCGGAATCAAGGCATTGGCACCAATAATACAATTCTTGCCAATCACGGCATTGTTTAGAATGATTGCTTGAATCCCGATCAGGCTGTTATCGCCAATGGTACAACCATGCAGCATGGCCTGATGGCCGATTGTCACATAATCACCAATGTGCATCTCAATGCCTGCATCCGTATGCAACACTGCATTTTCCTGCACATTACTAAAGTCACCCAATTTAATTTTACTGTTATCTGCACGTACTACAGCCCCAAACCAGACACTGACTTGTCGTCCAAGTTCAACTTGTCCAATCACCGTTGCCGTCGGTGCCACCCAGCCATCCCAGGGCTGATGTGTAGCAGTGGGTATATATCCCTGAAATTTATACAACATTGATAAAATCCTGTTCAATGGTTAAAAAAATTTGGAGCGTTTAAACGTTGGAGAATTAAGCAAGAATGGCCAGTCTTTTTTATAATCCAGCCCATATTGAAATAAAGAAATCAGCATACGCGCGGTCAAGCCCCAAACCACTTCATTTTCTACCCGCATACTCGGAAAATATAAAGATTGCTGGGCAAAGCGAACTTCATAAGGCGTGGGCGTCACTTCAAGCAAATGCTGCAATGAGGCAAAGAAAATCCGGTCGATTTCCGTCGGTTGTGGAATCAGCTTCACTTGTGGAGGAATCAATCCCACAATCGGTTTGACCAACATGCCATTACGAGCTTTTTGCATGGGTAAATCACCCATTAAATGTACATCAAAAGGATTGAGTGCCGTTTCCTCATAGGCTTCTCTTAAAGCCACCACAATATTACTGGTATCTTGCGGATCGCGCTTGCCACCCGGAAATGAGACTTCTCCGGCATGGTTATTCAAATAAGCTGAACGGCGCGTCAGCAATACTTTTGGGTCAGCTTCATCTGTAATTGCAATCAACACGGCAGCATGCGCAGATCGGATACGCTTGGAAAAACGTAAGCGTTGCTGCAACCTGTGTGTCAATTCACATGCATCCATTCTTTCAGCCCTAGCAATGATCATAATTTCATCATAGCTGATTTTAGTCTGGGCGGGAGAGAAATGATGCCAAATTTTGGTTTTTCAGTTATTCTGAGCATACTTTTATCATTGATGATGAATATGAACTTCTGTGTGAATTGTGGACATAAAACCACTGCTAAAATTCCTTTGGGCGATCAGCAAATTCGCAGCGTATGTGATTCATGCGGCTCTATTCATTACATTAATCCGAAAGTAATTTGTGGTGCTTTAGTCTTATTCGAGAACAAAGTACTGTTGTGCCGTCGTGCCATTGAACCACGCTATGGCTTATGGACTTTACCTGCCGGCTATATGGAACTGTTTGAAACCATGGAGCAAGGGGCTGCCCGGGAAACCCGCGAAGAAGCCGAAGCTGAAGTAGACATTGAACAGTTGTACTGTATGTATAACATTCCACGTATTGGTCAGATTTATGTGCTATTTAAAGCCAATCTGATTGATGGAAAATTTGGTGCGGGTGAAGAGACCATCGAAGCACGTTTATTTGATGAAGCAGATATTCCCTGGACTGAACTTGCCTTCCCGAGTGTAGAACACACCCTCAGACATTATTTTGAAGATCGTAAAAGCAACACTTTTCCAATGCATCTGGAAACCTTAGGCACACGTCTAGACCACACGGGTTAAATCTAATCTGTATAAAAAATCCCATACTAAGATGGGATTTTTTTATTTTTAAGGAATATTATTTAGCTTTGACTTGATAGCAATCCGCGAGTTTAAACTCAACCGAACCACCATTTAATTTTGCCAAGCTAATATCTGCCGGTGTTTCACCCTCATTGTTATTATTATAAACTTTTTGAAAACTCGCATAGGTATTGGCCCATTGTACCCCATCACCTGCCGAATTCAGGAAAGTTACACGCCCATTCTGGCCAACATTAGTATCCAACACATTAGACAAATTAAGCAGTGCACCACCGATCACAATCGAATCCCTAGAATCCGGTGAAGACTGGATGCGTGAGTCTACCCCTACCAATGCGCCATTGATATTACCAAACTTTTCATTAGCCAAAATCAGGCGCATGGAAACCGCTTTATCAGCCACAAATGCACGTCCCAAAGTCCCGAGGCGATATTGTTGTATGCCTTGATGATCTAAGAGCGTAGCTGCCAATACATCACCTTGACAGCCATTCACCGGATCAGTCGCGAAATTGCTGGAAGATTGCATATTGGTGCGTACATCACCATTACTGTCAATTACAATTCCTAAAGTAATTGGGCTGACAGTGATATCTGTAAATTTAAATTCCAGATTGGCATACATTGGGAAGATATATTTCTCCTTATCTGCCACGTTCTGTGCTGTTTTAAAGACCTGACGATCCAGATAACTAATTGGGAAAATCTTATAGAGATCAATGCTTCCCATATAGTTTTCACCATCGGCCTGCAAACGCCACAACCCCAAGTTGGCTTGATCGGAAGTATCCAGCGATTTTTTGTCAGTCACCATCTTATAGAAAGCTTCTTTACCGGCGATCACATAATCATTCAATAATCTGCCTTGATACAACTCAAGCGGAGTCGCATTATTTGCAATATTCAAGCGGTAAGGCGTGTTAATGGTTTTACTGGTTGGATGAATCCATGAACTTTGCGGATCAGCGGTCATTTGTACCGGTTTCACCTTACGGATGAGTTGAGCATTAATCCCCCCTAAGGAAGATAAATTTTCTTTAGCCAGAGTTAACTCATTATCACGCCATTGTAAGCCGCTGCCAAAGGTATAGCCCTGGCGATCGGTAATCAGCATAAAATGGCCAAATAAATATTTAGTATTCTTATTCTTAATATCACAAGGGCTTTGATTACAGCCCACCAGTCCATCTGAACCCGTCAGGTTACTACCAATTACGCCTGAAGTTGAGAATAATGAAAATTCTGGCTGATACACGGCTGCGTTAGCAATCGTCACCAGTTTTTTAACGGTGGCAAAAGCCACCTCATCCGAAATTGTGCTGATATCAACAAAATCTTTAATTTTGGTCGCCAAATCGGCATCCATCAAATTGATATTCTCACTGGTTTTCGCCAGGTTTTTACGCATCTCTTTAGTAATATACAAAGGTTGTACATCAGATGGATTAATAATACGCCCTTCTTCTAGCGCCAAAGCTTGCAGAATTTTAACCAGACGCATGGCCACCTGAACGGTAGGATCATTAGGCACCAAATCCCCTACCGGACGTCGAGCAATCCCAGTTGCAATATCGATGACACTTAAACGCGGCAGCTGGGTCTGGGCACTAAAACTAGCATAATCGCTGAGTTTAATTTGACCTAAATTAATCTTGCGCGAAGCAAAACTTTGAATATAAAATTCAATATTATCCGTCTTTTGACAGGTTCCAGAAGCAACCCCGTTTTTACTATCAAATAACGTAATAAAGGTATTTTCTGTATCGCTACTACAGTTAAAGTTCAAACCATCGAGCGGATATTCCAGCCCCCATTCCACACAGTTAGTTGTACCTTGGGTACAAGTACCATTGGTCGTGGCTTCATCATTTTTTTCTGGAATGACATTGGCACTTTCCCCACCACACCCACTCAGTGCCGTTAAAAGTGTGGTTAAAGCAAATGGAAATAATATTTTATTTTTCATCTTTTTGTACTCGAATAGTCCTTATCGAATGGCGACTAATTTTAGTTGTCCATGATTTATCAGCATCTTGTCTTCAACATCTATTGCTGAGGCCAAAGGCGTCAATAATATATATTCACTTTGAGCAGGAATCTGGAGAATCCCTTCGATACGCTCATGTTGAATAATATTCGCCTGTCCTTCCTGATTTTTAAAACCACCCGCTCCTTCAAGCACACAACCACGACTGTCTAAAAACACAACAAAAGGCCAATAATACGTTGGATTTTTCTGGCTAGAGGCATAAGAATTGATCTGAATATTCTGGATATCGGATTGAAGCTTTACCACTTCAAAATCAAATTGGTCTGCTTTAAGAGGCGCACGAGGCCAGAGGTTAACTGCTTTTTTAAGGCTGATTTCTTTAGCTTTTTTAATTTTCTTATCATTAAAACACTGTTTGCCCAAGCTATCGATGGTCTCCGACTGTGAAATACGATAATAACTTTGAGCCAGTACCACAGGACCAGAATCTACTTCTGGCGTTTGAAACAAGGATTTTAATACGGATTGTCCCACCCCTTTTTCACGTTCAATTGTCTGGATCCGGGTAGTTCCAATATTTTTATCTAGTACTCCTTCGGGCATGCTATAGAAACGTTTTTTGCCTTCCAAATTAAATTCTTTATTTTCCAGATACTCACTATCCACATATTCAATGCCTTCAACCTGGCTAAATCCCGGTTTTTGTATAATAGCAACAGAAGATCCAGCTCCAATATCAGGATTTTGAATAGCTTGAGATTCAGGTTTTAATTGTGGTTTAGACTGAATCTTTTCTTGCACAGTATGCAGTTGTACTGGTTGTACTGGTTGTACTGGTTGTACTGGTTGTACTGGTTGTACTGGTTGTACAACCATATTATGGTCATGCTTAAGTTTAACTTGCCTATTTTCTACGACGGGCAATTTTTCTATGTTTTGTCTTACAGTTACAGGCTGAACTATTGCAGCTTCTACTTTTTTCAACAATCGAGATTTGTCTTCAGTTTTTTTCTCTGCATTATTACGGGGTACGACTAATGGTCGGCCATCTGGACCAATAATCGTAATAAATTCTTTAGCGCTTGTATAAAAAGACACGGATACCAGATTTAATGCCAGTACCGCTGTCAATCCAACGTTCCTTGTCTTGATCATTTTTCCCTTACCAACGCGTGCGATAGTTCAAACCTAAAATTGTAATTTTGGTATCTGTTTTTACGTTTAAACCTGCATATGGGTTTAATAACAGGTTATTTACCCCTGTCTGGTTGGCTAAACTACTGGTATTTGCTGGAATCTGATCTTTGCTACGCAAGAAACCAATTGATAGATCCAGATCAGTGTCTGCATCAAAACGGTAACCCACACCTAAACCAAATAACTGTGCACCATTGATCGGTACCATGGTATTACGCTTATTTTTTGGAATAGCACTGGTCCGTGGTTCATAACCTGCCCGAAGCTTCAAACGGTCTGTAGCGGAATACTCCATCCCGATACCAAAGTTCCACGGCGATTCAAATCCCATCGGTAAAGCCAAGGTTGAGTCAGTAACATTGGCAGACAAAATTTTGGCAATTTTTAGGGCTGAAATGGTACGATCAAATTCAAATTTAAATTCGTCCCAGACCTTGTAATCTGTCCAGCCAATATCAAAATTTACTTGCAAATCTGGCATCACTTTATATTTGATACCTGCCTGAAAATGCGCCGGATATTCAAAATCCTGTGACACCAGACCAGATTCACTCGATGGTATGTAAGTAGGAAATCCAAGAATTGCAGCCAGAATCTGGCCGGTCGGTGAGGTCATTAAACCTTTGATCATTTCCTGAGGGGCTTTAGCATTATCAATATGATATTTACCTTTTAAGCGCATTTTCGCAGCACTTTGGTACACCATACCAAAACTAAAGTCCTCACGCGGTTCCCACAATATTCCCAGGTTATAGCTTGGACTTAAGTTTTGCTCAAGCTCCAGTTGCATTTGACCAAACTTGCCAAATGGGTTCATCCCCTCATCTGCATTACAGATCCCGAGCAAAAGAATATCTGTAATAATATCGGAATTTTCTTTAAACGGCGTACACACGACTTCGTCGATCATACGCAACATCCCGATCAACTCATTCGGGAAACGCAAGTCCGTTTTCATCCTGATGGCTTGATAAGACATCCCGATAGAAGCACCAATCGACAGCTGGTCATTGACCTCATAACCGATAGATGGAGACAGATAAGTAATCCGCTCTAAAGCAACCTGCTGCCCCATAAAGTTTGCCGGGTTACCATCTTCATGACCAAAGCCTGCCATAAGCGGAGCGTAAACAGCAGTCGCATAAGTAGCTTTCGATCCAGGGGGATTGTATGCGATCCCCATCGTAGGTGCAGTCAAAGGAAGACCTTCGCCTAAATCCACCATTTTTTTCAGAAAAGGGACATAAAGGCTGACATATTCCACATCGCCTTTGACCGGGCCTTTAAAATCGGTACACAAATCAGATGAAACTTCAGGACCGTCATTACAGACAATAGGATCATCAGAATAGCCAAATACGTTATATCCAGCCGGTACTGAAAACTCACGCTGGATATCAAAATTAGCCACAATGATTTGCTGTTCGGTTTGCAGACCATCAATTTTAGTCAGTGCAGCCGGGTTAAAGTGGATGGCATTGACCCCTGGAGGATCTGCAGTGACGGCATTCCCCATGGATAATGCACGTAAATCAACTGAAAGGTTGGTTCCCAATTGTGCAAAGGTATAACTTGAACAGCCCGCAAGAATAATTCCTGTTAATAACGGGCTAAGTCGAATGTTTTTCATACGACACCCCTATTAACTAATTTTTTTACCAAAACCTAAAATATCAAGTGGGAATGACAGTCCCAACGAAACATCCGGTGCATCTTCGGTCAGCCCTAAGCCAACGGTACCATTCACAATTGTTTCTGGAGAGACTCGCACACCTAAGGAAATTGCAAAGGTAGAACTGGTCTGATCTGCAGCAGAATAACTTTCACCAGTGTTATAGTTAAATTCCGCACCAGTATTAAAGCTTTGCTGATAGGACATGGTCATCGAAACATCATAGTTAAATGAATATGCGAAACCAAAGGCAAAGCCTCCACTAACACCAGGTTCAAACTCCTCAATAATCCGGCTACCTCGACGCTGATTCAGGCCCGATTCTTTAAAACCATAGTTCGCAGAAACCGATGCAAACAATACAACTGGGTCAATGTATTTACGCGTACTAGCACCCACTCCAGCAGAGTAATAGCCCTTTCCTGCTGCCAGATCTGTCGCGGCATTAATTTCATAAGGGCTGTCACCGGTTTTAGTTGATAAATTACCAAATAAAATCAGAGGCAGACGACCTGCTTTTAGCGGGAAGGGCTCCCAGCGAGCACCCAGACTAATATCACCCAAGCCTGCAGTAGACGTATCTTTTAACAAGTCAGTTTTAGCCACTAAAGGTAGGGATGCAGTCAAGGTCAGGTTATCTTTCACGCCATATTGAAAAGTGAAAGTATTAGTCATACTATGTGTTGCATTTTCTTGAACACGTAGTTGATACAATTGGCCCTGAGCCATTTCGATATCGAGTTGAGTGTCCCGATAATAGGTATAATCAATATCGTAATATGATGAAATTTCGCCTTGTTTTATCAGAGAGTATTGGCGTTCATTTGACGTAAATACTTCTTCCAGGTTAGCTGCCTGAGTAGCATCTCCTTCTTGTTGCTGTAAAGCTTGAGATGCATCTACTACCTGGCCAGCCTGAGTCTCTACAGGTGCTGCTGTTTCCACGGCAGCCTCTTCAACTGCTTCATATCCACCTAGTTCTGATTCTTCTGCAGTCTGCGTTTCGACCTGCCCGGTTTGAGCCGGTACAGATGCAGCAGTTTCAACAACAACTTCTTCATCAACCGTTTCGTATTCACCTAGTGCTGGTTCTTCTGCAGCAAATGCAACGCCCATTACCATTTGAATGCTCAGTGCCAAGAACGTCTTGTTCATCCATTTACTGTTCATATCCATTTCACCATTTTAATTTTTATTACTGTTTTTCGTTTTATTTATTCTTGTAATACAGTCTCAGGAAGTTATGTTGATATTCCCCAAATTGTTCTGACTCTGTATTACGATTACGGTCCATACGGATCGTAGAAGCTTTATCAGCAATTTTGTCCATATAAAATTGTGGATACTGCATGTCAACCAAGGCATAGCGATTGATCGTAGCATCTTCTACATGGCGCATATCTGATTCTTTTAATGCTAGAAAATTTTTGCGATATTGTTCAGGTACATTAATCAGGAACAAAGTGTTATTTTCCCAAATATCCTGAAAACGCCGTTCATCAAAACTGATATTACCAAGTGCCGGATCTGCAACATAAACCCGGCCATTTTTATAACCTTTATAAACTACAAAATGCTTAAATCCCGCATAGGAAATCGGAACAATAGCGGGCTGATCTTGATTGACTAAATCTTTGAATTCCCCTCGATAGCCTCCACTTTCCAGTCCCAAGGCCGAGACAAAGCGCTTCATATCAAGCAGAGAGAAACTACGACGTTCAACAATTTTATCCGTTTCACCGAATTTCATGAGCCCGCTCATGACTTGCTGCTCATCCAGCTGTGTACCGACATAACCATTGAGGAGGGTCGTAAGTGCTGCTGAACCACAACTATAATCATAAGCTTGACGCACAATGCCCTGAAACTGATCCAGAAGTGCCGGTTGTACTTCCACAGCTTCACGGTGCATACGCACAAAAGAGTCATTTCTTGAATCAAGAACTTCAGTATAGTGAACAGCACCATTCGGCTGTTTTTTGATATCCAGAGCTTCTTTGGCAGCGTAATACATCAATGCCGAGCCCAACGCGATCTCTAACATAATTATTAACTTTTCTTATAATGGGCATGATGTGCCTATTTTTCTTTTTATAGAGCATTCACTCTACTTCCCTGTAACTAGAAAGATACCTGCTTTTTCAAAAAAATACAGTATTTTTTTTATTTTTTGGATAAATGATTTAGTCATAAAAAAAACGCGTGTAAACACGCGCTTTTTTTTAAAATAAAGATTAGTGACCTGAAATAGTAATAATTGCACCTTTTGTATAACTACCAGGAGTTCTAGAGTAGAAGGTTTGTAACCCCTGTACTTCCATGTCACCGATAGATGAAGCTGCACTACGGTTACCTAAATGAATACCTTTAATGTATTGGTCTTTCGCCCCAGTATCATTACTTACAATACGAACATGCGCTGCTTTTGTCACATCCGTAGAAGTACCTACATAAGCATCATTAAATACTGAAATATTTTGGCTAATCGTCAAATCATTAGATTTCGCATCTGCAATTTTAATACTTTCAATAAAGATTTCACCGGCTTCACGTGTAATCACAGGGCTAGAACCCGAAAGACCAACAGGTTGATTTTTTGTTGAATTATCTAAAATACCCAGGTTGTTAATTTCTAAACCACCTACCATTACAGTATTCATCTTGATCATTGCACCTTGTGGAGCAGCACCCAGTTGAATATTGGCATTTATCACACCAGTTTTAACTTCTAAACCACTAATGATGTCATTTACAACAGCACCACCACCTCGACGAATCGTATTCGCATTCTCACCAGCACCTTTTACGCCAGATGCAGTAACCCCAATTCGGCCAATTTTAATATCAAGGCCCGATACTTGTGCAGCAACATTAATGAAAGGATTACCGTTACCTGCATCAGAGTCGATCACCAAGTCAGCAAGATTACGGGACTCGAGTAAATAGGCACCATTATCGTCATAATTGGCACCGATTAATACACCATGGTGTGCCGTAGTCGTAGGATTTACACGATCAGCATCTGTAATAGCCGTATCACTAGTACCACGAATCACGATCGAACCTGCGGCTGCAGTTTGAGGAGTTGAGGCCCCAGTAGTTGGATTAACTAAATTATAACCATCTTTCAAACCGTCATTATCATGAATAAATAATTTTTCAATAGCAATTTTCGAGATGCCGATACCAATTGTCAAACCGTCTTGACCCGTTGTTTCGCTTAGAGATGCATCATCCATTGCTTGCATCGCCATCGCATTGGCACTAAATGCAACTGAAGTCGCTAAAACTAATTTTGTAAATTTTTTCATTGTTTACTCTCCCAAGAGTACTATTTTTTTTGGTTGTGAATTACTCAGTGTTTAGGCTGTATTTTTTATTTTCTGACAGCTTAAGCATCTTTCCTTGAGTAATTTGCTAGCCCACTTAAAGTAGCGTCGAGTCAGTTTTTGATCAACTGTTGTTGGTCGCAATCTGTCGCTTACCGATAAACGGTATTTCATGATTTAAAAATATTTTCCTGACTTCTTGATATAAAATAGTGAGTCATATTGAACTCTCCATAACTGAATGACCGAAGCTCTCTATCATCGCCCTTTAAAATTTGAATCTCGTCTGGTTGCAGATCTATTATCCGCATTGAAGACATTGGATCATCTGGTGTATTTAAATAATAATGGTCAGCCTTTTATTGCCTGCTGCGCTCAAGAATATTTTATTGCCCAGACATCACAAATTCAGTCTTTTAAAAGAACAGGGATTGAACACTATCAGCCCAGACCATCTGAGTTTAATTTAGCAATCGATGCATTAAAAACTCCTCAAGAGAATGGCTTTCGTGGAGGTTATGTCGGTTTTATCGGCTACGATTATGCGGCTCAACAATATATTCAGTATTCAGATCGCCCTCAACCTGGTTTATTTATTGGTCAATTTTCTTCCTACATTAAACCAATCCCTGATGGCTGGATGTTCTATAGTGATGATCCACAGGCAGAACAGATTTTCAATCATATTCAGAACTTACTTAATCAAGATAAAATTCACTCGACATTTCATTTAAAAAATCCTTGTAGCTCACGCTGGACTAAATCTGTCTATATTCAGGCTTTTCAGAAAATTCAGGACTATATTGTTACAGGTGACTGCTATCAGATTAATCTGACCCAAGAATTTAAAGGTCGTGCCCAAGGCTCCCTCTTAGCCACTGCCCAAGCATTCTGGACATTAACCGAAGCGCCCTATGCGGGTTATTTGCGTATTGGTGATTTTGAATTACTCAGTTGCTCACCCGAGTTATTTATTGACTTCGAAAAAAATCGGAAAATTATCACCAAACCAATTAAAGGCACCATGCCACGCCATAGCGATCCAGTGCTGGATGAACAATCTAAACAAACATTAAAAGCATCGGAAAAAGATCAAGCAGAAAATGTCATGATTGTGGATTTATTACGTAATGATTTAAGTGTGTATGCGGAAACAGGTTCGGTTAAAACACCCAAATTATTTAATATCGAAAGTTTTAATCAAGTACATCATATGGTGAGCGAAGTTGAAGCGACCTTAAAAGCAGATATCAATCCTTTCGAGGTGTTAATGTCAGCCCTACCAGGTGGCTCAATTACGGGTGCGCCTAAAATTCGTGCCATGCAGATTATTGCTGAACTGGAAGGTGTAGCACGTGGGGCTTATTGTGGATCAATGGGTTATTTTAATTTTGATGGTACCGGTTCCTGGAACATTCTGATTCGTTCCATCCAAAAATATCAAGAAGATGTTTCTTTATGGGCGGGTGGTGGTATTACCATTTCTTCGGATTGTGATGCAGAATATCAAGAATGTTTTGATAAAGTTTCAGCGATGCTGGATCTGTTAAATACGTGGTATCAACCTAAATAAATAAAAAGCGAATCATTTGACTCGCTTTTTTCTACAAATCCACCCTAACCCTCCTTTAGTAAAGGAGGGAAATCCTCCCTTTTCAAAGGGAGGCTAAGAGGGATTTTAATCACACCAAAATCTCATTTTTTAGTGTATCGACTAAACGCTGATTTTGCTCATCTGTACCAATAGTAATTCGCAAGAACTGGTTAATACGTGGCTTGTCAAAATAACGCACGATAATGCCACGTTCACGTAGTTCGCTGGCCAACTCACCTGCATCCTTAGATGGCAATGAGGCAAAAATAAAGTTGGCACTCGATGGTAAAACTTTAAAACCAAGCTCATTTAATTGGGACACCAACTTTTCACGACTCGTAATCACTTTTGCATTTTGTGCTTCAAAGTAGGCTTGATCTTCAAATGAAGCGACCGCTGCAGCAATCGCAAAACGGTTCATCGGATAAGAGTTAAAGCTATTTTTGACTGCTTCCAGTGCTGCAATTAAATGGGACTGAGCAATCGCAAAACCAACACGCAAACCCGCAAGAGAACGTGACTTCGATGTGGTTTGACATACGACTAAATTCTCATATTTCTCAACCAGCTTAACTGCTGATTCAGCACCAAAATCCACATAGGCTTCATCAATCACCACCACTGAATCCGGATTGGCTTGCAGAATTTCTTCAATCGCAGCCAAACCTAGATCAATACTGGTCGGCGCATTAGGATTAGTAATAATAATGCCGCCATTAGCTTGTTTATAGTCATCCACAACAATTTCAAAGTCATCATTCAATGGTAAGATTTTGGTTTTGACGCCAAAAAACTGACTATAAACCGGATAGAAACTATAGGTAATATCTGGATAAAGCAGAGGCTGTTTTTGAACAAAAAAAGCCTTAAAGATATGTGCCAAGACTTCGTCTGAGCCATTGCCGACAAAGACAGTGTCTACAGGTACATTTTGCTGTTTAGCGATCGCCTGTTTCAACTCTGATGCATCCGGGTCAGGATACAGACGCAAAACATCCGCCGAATTCGCAAGTACCTTTTGAACCGCTTCTACCACTTTGGGTGATGGTGGATACGGATTTTCATTGGTATTAAGTTTTAAAATATTCTGGATTTTTGGTTGTTCGCCTGGGGTATACGGTTCTAATTCACGTACTTCAGGACTCCAAAAACGCATTTGTTCTGTTGTGATATTCATTTTATATTCTCTTTAAACCCTCTCCTAACCTCTCCCTGAGCCATATATGGCGCAAGAGAGGAATTTTCATTAATAAAGACACAAGATTTTTGTGGTTTAAATTCTCCTCTCCTTTTAGGAGAGGGTCAGGGAGAGGTTGTAATGCTATTTATGATTGATAACGATAACGTGCTGACTGTGCATGTGCATCCAAGTTCTCTTGTTGCGCCAAAATATCCGCAGTTTTTGCTAAAGTTTTTACACCTTCTTGTGAGCACATGATCAAACTTGAACGCTTCTGGAAATCATAGACACCAAGTGGCGATGAAAAACGCGCAGTACCTGAAGTTGGCAAGACATGGTTTGGCCCGGCACAGTAATCACCAATGGCTTCAGGCGTATAACGACCCATAAAGATTGCACCTGCATGACGAATGCTATCAGACATTGCTTCTGCATCATCTAAACATAACATCAAATGCTCAGGCGCTACCTGATTAATCAAATCTGACGCTTCTTGACGGTCTTTTACCAAGACTAAAGCACCACGATTGGCAATCGAAGTACGGGCAATTTCCGCCTTCGGTAATGTTGCCAAGTGCATTTCAATCACCTGCTCAACGGCATTTAGCAACTGTTCATCTGGTGTGATGAAAATGGCTTGTGCCACAGTGTCATGCTCAGCTTGCGAAAGTAAATCCATGGCCAGCCATTCAGCATTATTTTGGCCTTCGGCATATACCAAAATTTCAGAAGGCCCTGCAATCATGTCGATGCCGACCTGACCAAACACTGCACGTTTTGCTGCAGCAACAAAACGGTTGCCCGGGCCAGTAATTTTATCTACTGCTGGGACAGTTTCTGTACCATAAGCCAATGCCGCAACTGCTTGCGCGCCACCAATCGTAAAGACACGCGTTACACCTGCCAGATATGCAGCCGCCAGTACCAATGGATTTAACTCACCATTCGGCGCAGGCACCACCATAATAATTTCCGGCACACCTGCGACATGTGCAGGCACCGCATTCATCAATACTGAAGATGGATAAGACGCCAGACCACCCGGTACATAAATCCCAACACGATCCAGTGGAGTGACTTTCTGACCAAGCGTATTTCCTAAAGCATCGACATAGGTCCAGCCGTCCTGTTTTTGTGCCTGGTGAAACTCGCGCACGCGTGCTGCAGCAAGCTCTAAAGCTTCGCGCACTTCAGTCGTCAAACCCTCGAAGGCAGCTTGCAGTTGCTCTTGGCTTAACTCTAAATCTGAAAATTGATGCGCCGGATGTCGATCGAACTGTTGAGTGAGTTTAAGAACTTGAGCATCACCATGCTGACGAACATCAGCAATAATTTGATCTACAGTTTTTAAAAGTTCAGGATCATTAACAGTTTCAAAAGCCAACAAGTCAGCAAATGCTTGCTTGAAGTTTTGATCTTGGGTCGATAAACGTCGCATCAATTTACCCATCAGGTTTGAATTCGAAGGCTTTAGTTTACCTGTTTTCCAGACTTTTGTCGGCAGCTATAGTGCTCTAGCCCTATGAGTTTTATTGGAAATAGCTTTTGGTAAAATTGATGAAAGAATTTACATCGTATTTATGTTCAATCGAATAAAAAAAACCGCCCTAAAAGGACGGTTTTTTATGCAAAAAATTTAAGCCTGTTTGGCCTTTTCACGTTCTTCTACGGCTTTTTCAAGCTGTGCCAGAATCGGATTTAACAACGCTTGCTTACGCTTGAAGCTGGCTTTATTCACGATTAAACGCGAAGACACTTTGCAAATTTCTTCAAGTGGCTCCAGACCATTGGCACGCAAGGTATTACCTGTATCTACGACGTCAACAATGTAATCGCCCAGACCGACCAGTGGTGCAAGTTCCATGGAGCCATACAGCTTGATCACATCAACCTGCTCACCCAAGCTGGCATAGTATTGACGGGTCAAATTCACGTACTTGGTCGCAATTTTTAAGCGACCTTTAGGACGTTGCATCCCCACCTTACCGGCGGTCATCAATTTACATACCGCAATTTTCAGGTCCAATGGTTCATAGACATTTTGTGCACCATGTTCCATCAATACATCTTTACCGGCCACGCCAATATCGGCTGCACCATTTTCAACATAAGTCGGTACATCTGAAGCACGTAAAATTAGAATACGAACCTGTTTATGCGTGGTCGGGAAAATCAATTTACGAGATTTATCAGGATCTTCTAAAAGATTAATCCCTGCTGTTTCTAGCAAAGGTAAAGTCTCTTTTAAGATACGCCCCTTACTTAATGCCAAAGTTAAACCATGATCAAAATTGCCCATTACGTCAAAGTTTGGATCATCGTTTCTCATATCGCTCATTAATTTACTCGCTTAATTTGGGCACCTAAACTTTGTAACTTTGCTTCTACATCTTCATAACCGCGGTCAATATGATAAATGCGGTCAATCAGCGTTTCACCTTCAGCGGCAAGTGCTGCCAGCACCAAAGAGAACGAAGCACGTAAATCTGTTGCCATTACGGGTGCGGCAGAAAGTTTTTCTACACCCGTTACCACAGCATCATTACCTTCTACCTGAATATTGGCACCCATACGTGCCAATTCAGGAACATGCATGAAACGGTTTTCAAAAATCGTTTCAGAAATTGTCGCAAAGCCTTGAGCAATGGCATTCACAGCCATAATCTGGGCTTGCATATCGGTTGGAAATTCTGGATGTGGTAAGGTTTGGAAGCTGACAGCTTTCGGACGTTTACCCAGCATATCCAGTTCAATCCAGTCGTCACCACGGGTCACTTCTGCGCCCATTTCTTCAAACTTGTCCAGCACCGCTTCCATCAGGGACGGATCAGTATGCGTGGTTTTGATACGACCGCCAGTGATCGCTGCTGCTGCCAGATATGAACCGGTTTCAATCCGGTCAGCAACAACCGCATATTCACAGCCATGCAGACGTTCGACACCGGTCACAATTAAAGTATCGGTATCTAGACCTTCAATCTTGGCACCCATCTTGATCAGCATTTGCGCAAGATCAGTGATCTCAGGTTCACGTGCTGCATTGCGAATCGTGGTCACACCATCGGCCAACACGGCAGCCATCAGAATATTTTCTGTCCCACCCACAGTCACCATATCAAAGACAACTTCGCCACCTTTCAGGCGACCATCGACTTTGGCATGTACATAACCGGCTTCGACTTCAATCTCGGCGCCTAAAGCTTCTAAAGCTTTCAAATGCTGATCGACAGGACGGGAACCAATCGCACAACCGCCTGGTAAAGACACTTTTGCACTGCCATAGCGCGCCAATAATGGACCAAGCACCAAAATAGAAGCACGCATAGTTTTTACGAGCTCATACGGTGCGAACTGGTTATCTAATGTAGAAGTATCAGCAACAACCGTATCGCCTTCATAAGTCATGGTGATCCCAAGACCAGCAATCAGCTTCACCAACGTATTGACATCTTTTAGATTAGGAACATTTCTGAGCGTAATCGGGGTATCAGCAAGAATCATTGCTGCCAATAATGGAAGTGCTGCATTCTTTGCACCAGAAATGCGCACTTCACCTTCGAGCTTGATACCGCCCTGAATTAAAAATTTATCCATTAAATGATTAAGCTCCAAATAAGCTTGCTTTGCGCCATTCTTCTTTTGTCATCGCGCGAATCGTTACTGCGTGAACTGCACCACTGGCAATATGGGCATTGAGAGGAGCATAAACAGCTTGTTGGCGTGCAACTGGACGCTTACCTTCAAATTGATCATCCACAATACGGAGATCAAATTTTCCGCCCTGACCACTCACAGCAACATCCGCCTCTGGAAAAGCGGCTTCTAAAATTTCAGCGAGCTGTTCATTATTCATCACAAGACCTCTTATAGGACTAAGGGTGTAAAACGAGCCATTTTACTATAAATAGCAAAAATAATTCATGGATCCATACATTATATATATAAAAAAAAGAGGCTTTTAAAACCTCTTTTTCATCATTTGTCCTTTATAGAGCTAAAGGATGCTGCTGTAAATGCATTTCCCGGTATCGATCAATCTGCCGTTTCAATTTTTCGGTCAATATTTTAATTGAGGTATACATATCATCTGCGGTGGCGTGAGCAAAAAATTCAATGCCCGGTAATCGGATAATAGCCTCTGCGATATGATTACTACTGCCCTTTCTAGAGCGTTTATCAATTTGATGATCTTTCGAGAGTTTCACTTGCATACTATTCACCTGATCTAGGTGCTTCGTCATCTGTGAAAACTTGGTTTTTATACTTTCTTCAATAGCTGGCGTAATCGATAAATGATGTCCACGAATTGTTATTTGCATAGTTCTATCCCTCACCTTCGTTAGGATTAGAAGAGTCACAATATAAAATAATTTAAATGCAGCAACTTATAAATAAAATATCCGTATTTTAAGTCCTGGATCAAATCATTTTACTGCTCCTCAAAAGAAAAAAAGATTCATTATGCTGTCATAATGAATCTCTAGAATAGCCAGATTTCAAATTTTAGATCAAGACTTTTCGTTCAGAAGATGAAGGAATATGTAACGATTCACGATATTTCGCCACCGTACGTCGTGCCACATCAATGCCTTCATCTTTTAACATATTGGCAATTGCATTATCAGACAAAGGCTTACGGGCATTTTCTTCGGAAATCAGTTTTTTGATTTTGGCACGGATAGCAGTAGAAGATGCTTCACCACCTGATGTAGTCCCGACATGACTCGAGAAGAAATATTTCAACTCGAACAATCCACGTGGGGTCAGCATATATTTATTGGTGGTTACCCGAGAAACTGTAGACTCATGCAATTCAACTTCTTCGGCAATATCTCTTAAAACCAGAGGTTTCATGCCTTCCGCCCCAATTTCCAAGAACATTTTTTGATGTTCCACAATACAAGTCGCGACTTTCAATAATGTTTTATGCCGCTCATCGATACTTTTAATAAAGTTCTTCGCTTCCAGCATCTGATTACGCAGGTACTGATTATCATCGCTTTGATCTGCACGACGAATCATTTTGGCATAAAAAGAATTGACGCGTAACTTTGGCAGCACATCCGAGTTTAAATTGACTTGCCAGCAGTTATTCTTTTTCATCACCACGACATCTGGCACCTGATAATCCGATTCCTTATTTTCAAATTCCAGACCAGGATGCGGTTTTAATGTTTTTAGCAAATCTACAGCACAGCGCAACTGCTCTGGATTTAAGCCAGTCTGTTTGATCAGCTTAGGAAGCTCATTGGTAATCAACAATTCATAATGTTGCAGAAGTTTGATCGCATCATTTCGGCAAGGCGTTGACGCAGGTAAATTATCAAGTTGAACTAATAGGCATTCTGCCAAGCTTCTAGAACCCACACCCACCGGATCCAAACGCTGAATATGCTTTAATACAACGGCAACTTCATCATCTTCAATTTCTTCTTCAAAGCCCATAGAAGAGAGTAAATGTTGTACTGATGCAGTAATTTCACTCAACTCTGCATCTAAAAAACCTTTGTCGTCCAGAGAGTCGACGATGCAATAAGCGATTAATTTATCAACCTGTGAAAAATTCAACAGATTAATCTGTTCCAGCATATATTCTTGCAGGCTCTGATGCCCTTGACGATTATCTTCACGCTCTTCGAACTCGGCCGCCCCCAGACTTGTAGGTTGATGGGTATAAACATCATCCCAATCGGTATCTACAGGTAAGTCATCAGGCAGATGATCGGCGTTAAGTTCATTGGTTAGATCGTTATTTTCATTATTTGATTCAATGGTAGATAAGCTTTCGAGGGTAATTTGCTCTTCAACTTTTTCTAATAGAGGATTACTATCAAGTTGCAACTGAACTTCTTGTTCCAATTCCAGACTTGAAAGTTGTAATAGCCGAATTGCCTGCTGTAATTGTGGAGTTAATGACAGCGAGTTCGCAATTTTTATGCCCACTGATAATCTCATTGTTACCCCCTTAATAGAAAACCCCATTTTATAAGCAATTTTTATGCCGTTTTATTTTTTATAACACAGATTTACCAAAAAACATACAAATCGGATTTTAAATTTCTAGTCTTTCGCGACTAATAATTTTTAAATACTTAATTTTTCGCAT
>NZ_JAUZUV010000009.1:0-88985 GCF_031844265.1 Acinetobacter sp. RG5
TATTTCACCAGAATGTACTCTCAAAATATATTTAAATCATCTTCCACTTCATTTGAAATCGATCTCTCTTCTGGAATTTACCTATGATTTTCAGCACTAACTCTTATCACATAAAATCCAGAAAGTTTCTTTATTGAAAAATTCTGGATTTGTATATTTTTTTAAAAATTATGTAACAAATACGATTGATATTTGAGCAAAATACCAAACAATATAACTTCAAAATGAAATATCAATATTCTTTAATAGCACAACTCCATTCATTTAAACTTATATTTAATCTTTTTAATACCTTTCTCACAAAAGTCGCATGGTATTCCACTTCACTCCCATGATGACCTATGCGATATATTTTTCCACCCTGTTGTAAACGACTTACCTTTATTTCACTACCCTTGCCTTGCTCAATAACAACATGAAACGTTTGCTTCAATATTTTAAAAAACTTTTTGGATTTTATTCCACGATTAAACACAGTAATCTGATTATTATTCGAGGAGTCTGCATCAAATACTTGCTCATTCAAACTATTTTGAACAAAAATTTGCTCATAATCCTCATTATCTATAGTAATTTCATCATTAAAGATTTCAATTGTAGATTCTAGCACTGAATTACGTTGCTTTATCTTTTGTGCGGCTTTTGCATACCAATCAATAAATAAGGCATGAAATTTTCTTATCACATATAAATTAAAATCTAGTGCAACTTCGACTCCAACTAAATCCATCATAGAAGAATTTAACCAAGGAGATTCTACAGGAGAGATTAAGCCATCTCTATTGACTCGAAGAACACGTCTATAAGTGGCATCCATACGAGATTTCTTAGTTGCTTGTACAGACATATCTTGTTGATCATAACCTATACATATACGTCCTAAGCCATCACCGAAAGTTTCCCATTGCCATAAAGCATATATTTTACCTTTTGGAGCACCAATCATGGCATATTGTTCATATTCAAGCGGTAATTCCAAGTCAATTATAGTATCTGCAGCTTTAAAATTTTTGACTAAGAGCCTACGCATTTCACGTAAATCAATTGCCAGATTATTTATTTCATTTTCATATTTTTCAACATTATCGTATTTTGGAAGAATTTTTTTAAATCTTAAATCAATATGATTTAGAAAATATGTTGTCGCATATTCATCTTTTAATATTTTAGCAAATGTAATATCGGGCGAAATTTGAGCATTTACTAAATCATGTTCACTAATACCCTTTAAGAGTAAAGATCTATCACTTACTGGTTGTATGCGGCCATGCTGATACAAAGCAATGCCTCCATAACACCCCTCATTAAGGACATGCCAATACATTGATTTAGAAAATGTATAAAGGCTATCTGAAAATAATGCTGCTTTATTAGATTCTTTAATAATTAAATTAATATAACTTGCGAATACATTGAGAAAGCTATTTTGATATATATTGTAGTTATTAAACTTAGTTATAAATTTACCATAAAAATACTTTTGTCCTATAGTTTTAGAATAATTAAAATATCGCTTTTTAATATCAAAACTAAAATTATTTTTAGATAGTAAAGTGGATGCAACCTTCTCATTGACACCCTCATAAGAATTATTTATTTCAATCAAACTTTTTAAGATTTTAACTAATTCAAGCCTATCACTATCATCAATATAAGAATAAAATTCATGATTTTTAGGAATTATTGAATAATTTAATGAATGAATTTCATATTCAAAACTACTCATCAGATGTCTTTTATATTCTAATGGAATTGAACCCTGCTCATTTTTAAATCTTCGAGCACTATTAATACTGTTTTGTACAGAGTTTACAAATTCATCGAAGTCAAAGTCAAAAATTTGTTCATAAGTCTGCCATTCATGTTTATATATATTATTATCTAAACGTTTTTTATCATTAGATGTAATCAAACCTTCTTCATAAATATTCTCAATTTTATCAATTATATACTGACATAAAACATTATCAATCACTAAATCGTCTTTATATTTTTGAATATGTTCAATATCCATTTCTGAAGTATTATCAATAATAATTGCACTCATTGCATAATTCTTTTTCTCAACAGTAAATACCTGTTTTCCCATTGAAATTTTAAAAAAATTTTTACATTTATTAAATGTCATTATAAATCTAAAAATTACTTGTTCTACTACAGGTAGATCTATTTTACGTCTTTGATAAGCTAAATTATAGGATTGAATAAAATCTTTTAATAATGCACTTATAGCTCCAACTTTGGTATCGGTTGGTTGTGGATCTGGCAATGTTTCATTGATCTTATTTAAGAATCTGATAAATTCTTCATGAGTTTGAACTCCTTTAAAAGGTAAAGAAGTTTCAATGAAATCCATCACTGTCTTTACAGCTAATACATAATTATCTCTGATTACATTATATTCTTTTTCAACTCTAACATTAGTCAACCGTTGTTGATCTAGAATTTGCTTATTTCCTTGCTTGTTAATTTTCGATAAAATTGACTTTTTTTCCTCTTGCAACATTTTTATAGTTTTTGCATCATACTTATCATTTAAAATATTCAACTCTTTTTGCGAGTCATCTAACCTTACTTGTAAATTTTTGAGTACAACTTCAATTTTTTTGAATCCGACTTCATCTTTTTGCTTAGCATATTTTTTTAATTTAACTTCATAGTTTTTAATTTCTTTTTTGGTTCCTGATATCAAATTTGATAATTTTCTAAGATTATCCTTAGCAAAATTAATTTCCTCTTCAATTTTTTTCAATGACAAACTTAATTCAATCACAATTATTCCCCGACATAAGTTATTTATGATTTTTTGTTTCTAAATATAAGATTTAAACATACAAATTTGTATTATTAAATAAGCATGTCTTTAAAAATTAGATAATTATTTTTTAGTTAAGATAAGTTTTGAGCAGTTGCAATATAAGAATCTTGATCATTTTAAGCACAACTTGTTATTTAATAGATCTCTTTTATAAATCAAAAACGATCTATCTCTTGCTGATTATTTGTACCGAAATAATTTTAAATCTTCATGCATAATTTGCGGATGAAATACATCGACTTAAAGAAGCTTTCTGAAACACAATTTAAGCGATATACAGGCATATCATGGTCAACCTTCGATTTAATGGTTGAACAACTAAAAATGCTTGTGCCTGCTAAAGGTAGACCATCTAAGTTAAGCATAGAAGATCAAATCCTTCTGTGCTTAAGTTATTGGCGTGAATACCGAACATTGTTTCATGTCGCAACGAGTTATGGTGTGTCAGAGCCTACTGCTTCAAGAATTGTCCGCCACGTAGAGGATTGCCTGATCAAGTCCAATCTATTTAATTTACCCAAGATTTTGCCTGAAGGCGAAGGTATCGACTGAAATGTTGTGATCGTAGATGCCACAGAAATTCCAATACAAAGACCTAAAAAAACAGAAGAAAAGCTATAGTGGCAATAAGAAAGCACATACTTTTAAAGTTCAAGCCATTATCCATTATAGAACACAACAAGTTCTGAGTTTATGCACGAGTCGTGGTGCTGTACATGATTTCGAGCTTTTCAAACGCAATTTGAATCAGATTCCTAAAGGTGCTTTTATTCTTGCAGATAAAGGCTATCAAGGAATCTATGCAATGTATCCAAATAGCTTATTGCCTCTAAAAGCAAAGAGATGCTGCAAACTAGATCCCGAGCTAAAAGTTTACAATCAAGAAATCAATAAAAGAAGAATTGGAATTGAACATGTATTCGGCAGTTTGAAAACTTTCAAAATCCTTGCCGAGCGATATCGTAATCGAGGTAAAAGATTAGCTTTAAGATTCAGTTTAATTGCTGGAATCTATAACATGGAACTGAATAAAAAATGAATTATGAAAGAACTTTAATTAAGATAGAGAAAGTTTTTTTAAACAATTTTTTTCATAATTTGAGATCTGATAGCTCTCCCTCCCTGTAGAAAATTTTAAATATTTTTTAATGAACTGTAAAATTCTTTAGGTTCATGAATCATAATTTTATTAATACAATAATTTATATATACAATGCATTGTAAATTAAAGAAGATTTTTAAAATATATTTATGAACTAGATTTTAGGTGAACATAAGTTAAATAACATCTCTACGACAGCACCCTAATTTAGTTGCGTTACCGCAACTCATTTCAATCGTTGGTGCTATGCTTGACAGCTTATGTAACCAGTGACATCGCTGTCAAGCATCTGTTAATGAACATAATATAAGTTATGCAGAAATCAGATCGCTACTCGATTTGCGTGCAAGCAAGCTTACGCAAATCTGCGTGGCTATGACATCAATATCATTATTGATAAGACTTGATCTCAGCCATAATTTTTTGAATGGATGCTCTATCGTGAATTTGTAAATGATCTCTTATGTAGATGAGTTTATTTATATTTTTTTGAAGTACGTCTTGTTGTTCAGGGGCAGCTAATTTCGTTTGTCTGCTTAATTTAAATATCAAGCTACAAATACTTTCCTTGACAATTTCATAGTCAATAATTTGTTTATATTCAATACGTTGTTGATCAGATAAAGTCTTGTCTAAATAATCTAAATTAAACTGAATGAGTTGCATCACATGATCTCAAGTTGAGGATCGAAACACTGGCGCGTCTGTACTTATGGTAACGATAGCAAATATTTCCCGTCCTTGCCTGCTCCTTAAGCCACGCATAAAGCGTTTGTTATCAATGATCACCAGATCACCATCCTGCCAGTCAATTTCTGAAGTCTGGGTTTCACAGCGCTCTGCCAGTTCTGCGAGTAAGTCTGAACTGATTTCTGAACCGTCTGCAAAATAAAAACGGGGTTTTTCATAATTGTAAGAAGGCCCAAGTAAGGTATTGGCGAAGGCTGGAACACCCTTAAGATTGTCATGGCGGACCATCGGCATATTTAAATGGTAGTACACTCCCCCATCATGTGTCGGGCTAATCTGCTGTCCAGGCACCATCTGGATAAAATGTTGTAGCTCCTGCTGGCCGACCTGCTCTGCATTTTCAATATTCAAGGCAGTGGCCACATATTTCTGCCAGATCGGTTTGGGTAAATAACGGCTAATGATCATCGGTTCGGCAAATTTCTGCTTGAGAGCATCCGACATATTTTTCCAGACTTCATGCCCATCACATAAGGTAGTCTGCGAACCGCGCGAAGCACTTTTCTCACTGAAAAAGGCGATGATATCGGGCGGTAAAGGCGTCGTACCATTTTCAATATGTAGTCCCATGGCCTGGGTACCGGCATCAACTCTCTGGGACTGCCGGGTGATGTTTTCCCGCGCCGGATCATAGGTCAGCCGCTGGCACAACCTATTCATGAGCTCACTAAACGATGTCACGTCATAGTGTTCATGTCTTAACAAAACCCAGCCCTGTTCTACCAATTGCGTTTTAATCTGTTTAGGGGTGGTGTGCAAAGCTTGCTGTGCAATATTCATGTGTTCGCTCTCATTCAACAGATCTATGGGTCTGTGAACTATGCAAAAATAGATTGGGACTCGTCCGGTATCAGTTCAGCCTGAAACTTTTGCTGGATCTGCTGTCTGCGCAGTTTGCCGTTGTCGGTCAACATCTGGTTTGTTCAGGGAAAATGGCTCTGGAGATCTACACCAGTGTTTGATCTGAGCATAGTCTGGCATCCGGCTATTGGCCCGTTGAATCGCTGCTACCAGTTGCTGGTCTGAGGTGTCATTAGGGGCATAAATCACAGCCGACAGATAGGGCTGGGCTTCGCCAAAAATGGCAATCTGCTGGATTTCCGGCTCGGTCAGACTGTTGGACTCAACTCATTCCGGGGAAATATTGCGTCCAAAACTGCTGATAATCATCTGCTTGATGCGTCCGGTAATGTACAAATAGCCTTCCTCATCAAAATAGCCGGCATCACCCGTATGAATATACGGTGTCGCGGCCTGATCATTGACATAACCCTGCATGGCATTGCCCTTCACTACTACTTCGCTGTTGGCTGCAATCTCAACTTCGACATGCGGTAAAACCCGGCCCACACTGCCAATGCGGCGTGCACCCGGCAGATTCAGACTGACTACCGAGGCACACTCGGACAGGCCATACCCCTCATAAACCGGAAGGTTAAGTTGCTGACACTGTTTGAGTAAATCAGCAGAGACTTTCCCTCCACCGACCGCAATAAATTTCAGCGTCTTGAACCCTGTAGCACCGTGTTCAGCGCTATATTCCACAATCGCTTTCAGCATCTGCGGTAATAAAATCACACTTTCGATTTGATAGCTCTGCACTGCATTTACAAACCGCTGTGTATCAAAAGTATGGTTAGATACCAGACCGAACTGGCTCACCTCGCCAACAATTACGGCGCGTCCCATGCTCAGTTCGACATAAATGCCGGCAATATTTTCCAATAAGGTGGCAAATGGAATCAGGCACAAATGCCGTCCAAGCTGACTGCTGGCCAGTGCCTGACTGAGTGAATGCGTAATTGATTCTATGGTATCTTCTACCAGACACACGCCTTTCGGTGTCCCCGTACTGCCAGAGGTATAGGTGATTTTTGCTGGTTGCTGGGTTTGTAAAGAAGATGAATACTGTACTGCCTGTTCTAGCTGAAAAAAGCGTGCATGTAGCTGGCCAGTAATGGAAATCTCATCTCTACTCATGTCTTGAGCCAGATTTAACAGCCATTCTGGTGCAGAGAAAGATTCATCTAGAGTACAGAGCAGCTCGGTTTGGCTGTCGGAAAGCAGATGCCGTACTTGGGCTGCAGTAAAAAACAGAGGCACCGGAATCACGGTCATGCCGGCTTTTTGTGCGGCAAGATCGACCACAATCCAGTCGATGCTGTTCACGCCCCATAAGGCCAGATGGCGCAGATTAAGCTGCTTGAAACCGGCACTCAATAATTCTACCCGCTGCTGTAGCTCCGCATAGCTGAGGGTTGCCTGTGTGGTGACTACCGCTTCAAGCTGCGGATATTGTCGTGCTTGCAGGCTGATACGTTCAAATAAAGCAGTCATCATTTAAATTCTGTGCCTCGGTAATCAAGCAAAATGCTTTAATGACTAAATTGATAAAATTGACGAGCGACTTGTAGGGCCTCTGCCACATCAATCGCCAGCACATAAGGTTTCTGCTGGTAATAACTGCCCCACAGGCGTTGTGCCTCTCCAAGGACTTGCGGGTCAGCCTTTTCAAGCACATGAAAATGTAATCCCATTTGTTGCAGCACATAACGCACAGCGGCTGTCCCGGTACATACTGCCCATTCGATGTGTTGCTGCGAGAGATGAAAAACCAGAAACGCTACCATCAGTTTGGCTTTGTCCATATCTAGTGCTGCCAGATTGCCAATTTCTACTACTTTGTCTCGGCTGACCGTGGTCTGGCTGAGCTTGCCAAGAATATTTTCAATTGGTTCATCGAGATACTGTTCCAGAAAGGCATTAAATTGATTTAAATGCTGCATTCACCACCTGCATCTCGGCACCGTGATAACCGGCAAACAGGGTCGAAGAGAAGCTCGATACAGTGGCCTGATGGACTTGCTGATATTTTTCCTGAATAAAATGTTCCAGGCTACGGCGTTCAGGTGTCTCGCTTTGTTCTACAGTTTTGACCGTCAAATGTAGCGATTGATCCTGTGCTGAAATTACCGGATACGCCGGAGGTACTTGTACTAAAAATTTATTGTGATGGATTTGTTTTTTATATTCAGGCTGCTTGAAATATGTATTTAGAAAGTGAATCTGACTAGATAAATAAGGATCAAAACTGAACTTGATCATTTGGCTCACACCACGAAATTAACTTGCTACTCAAGATAGAAGTCCAAACTTAAAAAATTCTTAATTTTGTGCAAAAGAATGTAAAAGCTGTGTGTATAAAAAATCCAGAGAACGGCCGGTTTTTTAAGAACATTTTAAGATTGAAAATTTAAGTTAATCCTATCTCTTGTTAACTGAAACTGTTCTATGTCTTCCTACCGCTCACCTTATAAAGGCACCTCAGGAACGCAGCGTATTTTTAATGCGACCCGTTATTCCCTGGCTGGTTTTAAAACCGCCTTTCAAAATGAGGCCGCCTTCCGGCAGATCCTGCTGATTAATCTTATTTTGATTCCTCTAAGCTTTTGGATGCCAGTTAGCCGGGTTGAGCAAGCGCTCATGGTCGCCGTGTGCCTGTTGGCGTTGATCATTGAACTGATTAACTCAGCGATAGAGGCAGTGGTAGATCGTATTTCCATGGAACGGCATGAACTGTCTAAAAATGCCAAGGATATGGGCAGTGCGGCTCAGTTTGTAGCACTTAGTTTAATTGCCCTGACCTGGGGCATCATTTTGGCTGGTCATTTGATTTGACCTCTGCTCTTGCTACTGCCTGAAATGGACAACTTAAAAATGATCACTGACCGTTCCCGGTTTTTACTGACCCAAACTTTACTTTTGATCTTCAGTTTTTTGATTCTTCTCAACTTCTTTGACATTGGAGGAGTGCTGGACTTACAGCTCATCTATCCCTTTATCGATGATCATGGTCAATTTCCCCTTCGACAACAATGGGCACTGGCAGAACTCAATCATCGCTATGTGAAAGACCTGCTGATTCTGGTGTATATCACATTATTACTGGCCTGGTTGGCATCACTAAAATGGCAGAACTGGCATACGCGGCGCTGGGAATTTGGCTATTTCTTTAGCATGGTGGCAGTGACCACAGCCTCAATCGGAATTTTAAAATCCCAGTCGGCCCATGCCTGTCCCTGGAATATGGTTATTCCCACTTATGATGGTATTTTATGGGATTTTAGTGCTACTGCGGGCCACTGTTTTCCTGGAGGGCATGCATCTAGTGGTTTTGCGTTGATGGCTGGTTATTTTGTTTATCGCATTTCTAACCGCAAGCGGGCTTATTTTCTTCTGATCGCTGCAGTAATTTTAGGGTTGACCATGGGCTGGGCACAAATGATGCGCGGAGCACATTTCCTGAGTCATAATTTATGGACTGGCTGGATTATCTGGTGCATGAATGTCATTGGCTATACGCTGTTTAGCCATAAACTACCCATAGAAAAGACCACTCCTATACTCTCTAGTATCAGGCAACCTTAACTCCAAAAAAACCAGAAGCTTATTCGCTTAGGCTTCGATTAAAGGAAGCTTGACCTGTACACAAAGGCCACTCAGATTGGTACTTCGCGAAAATTCTAGTGTTCCACCCAAGCGCTCGGTGGCTTTATCTACAATGGATAAACCCAAACCGCTGCCAATTTCTGCATGGTTATGTATCCGGTAGAAGCGTTGCCGGATCTGATTGAATTGAGCAGGATCTATCCCTGCCCCACTGTCTTCAATTTGTAAAACCGCCTGCCGTCCTTGCTGGAAAATAGATACATTGATCACGCCATCCTTCGGACTGTATTTAATTGCATTATCAATTAAATTATAAATAATCGAGTGCAAAGCTGAAACCTGGCCCTGAATCTGCAGTTCCTGTTGCTGTTCTACGCCCAAATCAATGTCTTTCTGTAGCGCCAATTGAATTAGTTCTTCGATACAGGTGACTGTCATCTGATTCAGTGATAGCAATTGAACAGGTTCGCTTAAACCTTCGGTCACATCCTGTTTTGCCAGACTCAATAACTGGTTGACCAGATGCTGCATGCGCAAAATGCCTTGACTCAAATTATGGATAGACTCGCTTTGAGGGAACTGCTGTAGCAAAATTTGCAGCTGTAAGTTTAGTGTTGTCAGTGGCGTGCGTAATTCATGGGCAGAATCTGCTACAAATTGACGTTGTTCCTGTTGGGCCAGAGAAATGCGGCCAAACAAATAATTCATTTCCTGAATGGTCGGTTCCAGCTCCAAGGGATAATCTTTCATTGCAATTGGCTTTAAGTCTTGTGCCTTGCGGCTGGCCAATTCAGTTTTAAAATCATTGAGCGGCTGAAAATTTTTCCGGATCATCCAGCCTAAACCGAATAATGCAAAAGGTAAAAAAAGCACATAAGGAAGAAACATATTGGCTGCCAGCTCCAGCGCCAGTTCCTGCCGGACATTTTGCTGCTGGCTCACCTGAATCTGTAATTGCTTAGCAGGAATAATATAAGTTAACCAGGTTCCATACGGCGTTTGATGCTTGTAGAAACCTGCTTTCCTGACCGGCGCCACCAGAACATCCTGCAGATGCAAGGAAGTGGCTGTATCTGTATAGGACCAGATATCTACAAATAAATCTTCTTCACTGTACTGTTTTGCCAGATCGATTTGACTTTGTAAGGGTTGCGGATGATTTTCTGCAATGCGCTCTGCCAGACTTTGCATCTGTTTATCCAGTACTTCATTAATTTCTTCGAGCGCAATCCGGTATGCAGCAAAGATCAGCACACAGCCCAGCACCACGCTAAACAGTGAAATATAAATAACCAGACGTTTTTGCAAGGAATAACGTTTCTGCATGGCGCTCATCCTAAGCGATACCCTAGCCCACGTATGGTACGTATGAAGTCTTTTCCTAATTTTGCCCGCAGATGATGGATATAGACTTCTACCGTATTACTACTGACATCACTGTCAAAGTCATAAAGCTTGTCTTCCAGATCATTCTTGGAAAAAATTTTATTCGGATGATTTAACATGGCCATTAAGATGAACCATTCCCGATTGGATAATTCTATAGCCTGTCCATTAAACAGAGCGATATGCTGCTCCAGATCTAGTTCCAAACCGCTGTGTGATAATTTCTTATTCGTATCTATCCCGGTATTTTTTAAACCACTACGGCGTATTAAGGCATGAATACGGGCCAGCAACTCGTCAAATTCATAGGGTTTAATCAAGTAATCATCTGCTCCCTGATTCAGCCCATCCACCCGGTTTTGTAACTGATCCCGGGCGGAGATAATCAGCACCGGTAAATTCGGAAACTTCTGCCGGATATTTTTTAGCACCAGCATGCCATCCATCATCGGCAAGCCTAAATCGAGCAGGACAATATCGTAGACCTGCTGCTGTAACTGTTTTAAACCCTCAATCCCATTATTGACCCAATGCACATCAAACTGATGCAGCTTGAGCAATGTTTCAGTCGACTCGGCAATCATAAAGTCGTCTTCAATAATTAGTATTTTATGCATTTCAAGCTCTGTTCTTTAATGATGGTGAGCATTGTGCAAGCATATCATTTTTAGCTTCAATCACTTGCGTTTTTATATCCAGCAAGCTTAATAAGCTGGGGAAAAGATGATCCTGACTACGGGCTTGGTTGGTCTGTCCTTTGAGACAGCTGACCTGCTGGGTATTCTGCTGCTTCCAGGCATCGGAGAACCACATCAGCATCGGGACATGGGTTTGCTGAGTGGGCGCCATGCTATAAGGAGCACCATGCAGGTATAAACCATGCTCTCCGGTGGATTCTCCATGATCAGACAGGTACCAGAAACCGGTCTGATATGGAGTCTGCTGCTTTAAAGTTTCAATGATCTGGGCAAGAACATGGTCTGTATATACAATCGAATTATCATAGCTATTCTTTAATTCTTCTGTACTGCAGCCCTGAATAGCATTGGTATTACAGGTCGGTTGAAATGGCTGATATGGCGCTTTGGAACGCTTGTAATATGCGGGGCCATGACTACCCATCTGATGCAGTACAATTAATTGTGGTTTCGGGTTGTTTTTATCCAGATGCGCCAGATAATCTTTCAGGCTATCTACCAGGATTTCATCAAAACATTCACCACCAGCATCACACCACTTCTGTTTCAGTTGTGCCGGAATCTGATACTTTTGTACCCGGTCACAGGCACCTTTACAGCCTGAGTTATTATCAATCCAGGTCACCTGATATCCGGCGCGCTGGGCAATATCCAGCAAACCTTCACGGTGGCTGGCTAGCTGTTCATCATAGGTTTCACGTGACATGCCCGAAAACATACACGGGACTGAAACGGCTGTTGCAGTTCCGCAAGAGCTGACCTGATTGAAATTAATCACCGCTAACTTGCTCAGTTCAGGATTAGTATTACGCGCATAGCCATTTAAGGCAAAACTCTCGGCACGTGCAGTTTCTCCCACTACCAGCACCATTAATTTGGGATGCTCCTGCATTTGAGCCTGCTGTAACAGATGTGCATCTTCGCCAAAAACCACCAAAGGCAAATTCGCTTTAGGTGCTTTCTTTTTATAATAGGACAAGGTGGACGCGATGCTATTTTGTGGAGAAAGCATTCCCTTCAGATCACGATGCTCTCTGAAGATGGCTGCATAATCGACATAGAAACAGAACAATAAGCCTAGAATCAGTCCAAGTGAGATTACACTGCTCAAGCCTTTTTGTAAGATTTGACGCCCCAGCGATGCAGGCTGTATTTTCAGTATCCACACAACACAGAGGGGAAAAATCACAAACACCAGTGTCCAGATGATCAGTCGCATTGACCAGAGATCTCGAACTTCACGGGCATCGGTTTGCAGCATATTCTGGATCTGGTCAGGCGTAATAACGACCCCTAGACTATTGACAAAATAAGCACTAAAGCCACCCAAAATGATCAGGACACTGGCCAGTATTTTGGCATTCCATTTCCAGTTCAGCCACTGTAATATCAGATTGTAAAACGCAATAATGATCAGAGCCGTGGCGGCCATTAACAGACCTGCTTTTAGATTGGCATAAGGCGTAAATTCATGGATTTTCTGATAGAAAGCAAAGTTTAGGATCAGTCCTAGCCAAATAGCCAGCAACATGTTGAAGCCTGAAAGACTAATCGACTTTTTAGGTCGCTGACTAAAAAAAGACGAATGGGAAAACAGCTTCAGCATGATCCGTGGCTCAAAGACTTTAATATGCTTTAGCCTAGAATTTGAAACTTAAAAATGGCTTAAAATGATTGGATCATTTCATAATATATGCAAACCAGCCCTTCTTTATTTCAAACTCAGAAGAATAAAGATAAGCCCTAACATATGTAGAATCTGGCTAGGCGCAAAATACAGAAAAAACTTCCATCCCCCGGTCACAAAAGAATTGATACTTTTAGACACCGCATGTGCCGCAAGTCCAATCATGACCGCATAAATTAAAGTCAGGTTGTGAGGATTTCCCTGTATCACTACACCTGCTACAGCAGCATGCACTTCAAATAAAGAGGCTAAAAAAGTGCCTAAAATTAAGCCGCTATCCCCCAGTAGAAGATTCGCGCCGTAAATCCCAGCCTGGATTAAGGTCAAACTGACCGCAATAATTACCGCTTCTTTTATACTGAACATCCGGCTATCAATTTCTTGTATTTCATTAATGCTCATACTGTTATCCGCTTGGGGAGTTCGATAAATCAAGAATCCGGCAGCAATACATAAAATTCCGATGCCCACCAAACTCGGAATTAGCAGAAACTTGAACCATTCTACGCTCACTCCCAGAACAATCAGCAAGAGCTGTAATAAGGTGGCAATACAGGAGATTAATCCCGCACCTGCATTTAATTTAGCACTGGCCTGTCCGGATCGAACTTGCATGCCCAAACTGGCAATTGTGGCCGTACTGGAGACAAATCCCGAGGCTAAGGCAGATAAAATAAGCGCCTTATCATTGGACAGGATTCGTTTTGCCACATGTGCCATGGACTGCACAATCAAGATTAAAATGAGTAATTTTAGGATGATATAAGGATTGAGTACGGCGCCCCACAAGGGCTTATTGGGCATGACCGGCAACGCAATCAATATCAAAGCCAATAAAAGTAGCCCATCTCTTAACTCATAGCTTTGGATCGTTTTTCCGGCAAATTGATGCAATGTCTGTTTGCCCATCAGGATGATCGTGAGTAGAACCGCCATCCCTGCAGCCAGTGGGATATTCCACACACAAATAGCGCCAATGATATAAGTCATCAAAAAAGCCAGTTCAGTGGTAGAACCGATATCCTGCTTCTGTTGAAACAGGCTATACACAGAACAGGCTGACCGCGACGGCTCCTATCACTCCAATATAGAGATGCAAAAGGAAGCATGAAGCACCCAATAAGGCTGTAATCGTAAATGATCTTAATCCTGCAAAACTCTGCTCATGGTTATTGTTTTTATGACGTTCACGCTCAAGTCCAATTAAAAGCCCACAGCCTAATGCCGACAGCATGATGGTCAGTAATTCCTGAAAAGATAAACTTTGCAAAAGCATATTCAAGAGCATTCACCTTGTGTCATCCAGTGACAGTGCGTATTTTTAGTATATAAATAGTTTTTTAAAGCAGCCCATCAATTTAACCGCTGTATCTTTAAATTCTGGGCTATAGATAGCTGTAAATTATTGGATCAGTCTGCCATTCATCCTTATTTATGGTTTACATAATTCCCTATTCTTAGTAGACCATTTTAATCAAAATTACAAAAGTTAATAAGCTTTTAAATCTAAAATATTTTAATCCTACATCAGCTCCAGGATTAGGCAGGTTCTGTTTCCCCGACCTGATGGTAAGCACGATTAAAATAAACCAGGGCTCGATCTTCCTGATTCTGTTGAATGGCAACAATCGGACAAATCAAAATCGTATGTGTACCAACTTCCTGGATCTGCCCAATTTCACAATCAAAGCTCACCAGTGCATCTTGAAGTACAGGAGAACCTGTTTCTAATTCAGTCCACTCACCCTGTTCAAATCGTTGTTCAGAACTGAATTTTGAAGATGCAAAAACATTTGAAAGATGCGCTCGATCTGCACTGAGTACATTTACGCACAGCACTTTATTTTCAACAAAGTTGATATAAGAACGCGATGATTTATTCATACAAACCAACAATGTCGGTGGTGTATCGGTCACGCTACACACGGCAGACGCAGTAAAACCATGACGACCTGAATCGCCCATCGTGGTCACTACATTCACTGCACTTGTTAATAAAGACATTGCGTTTCTAAAGTCTGTCGCTTCAACCATCACCGTATTCCAACATTCAGCTTTTTATAAAGAGCGTTATATCACTCAAATGATGCTTTCAATCTTTAAAAGCATCATGGATTCACTTTAATTAGCGAGATAATTCCTGACGAATAATTTCAGCACCTGCACTGAGTGCATTGAGTTTGCCACGAGCAACTTGGCGACCAAGTGGTGCCATACCACAGTTGGTTGATGGATAGAGTTTGTCTGCATCCACAAACTGAAGTGCTTTACGCAACGTATTTGCCACTTCTTCAGCTGTTTCAATTTGATTACTTGCGACATCAATCGCACCGACCATGACTTTTTTAACGCGAATCAATTCGATCAGATCCATCGGGACACGTGAGTTATGGCATTCGAGCGACACAATATCAATTTTTGATTTTTGCAGTTTCGGAAATGCTTCTTCGTACTGGCGCCATTCTGAGCCTAAGGTCTTTTTCCAGTCGGTATTGGCTTTAATACCATAGCCATAGCAAATGTGTACCGCAGTTTCACACTTCAAGCCTTCAAGCGCACGTTCTAAAGTTGCCACACCCCAGTCATTCACTTCATCAAAGAACACGTTAAATGCAGGTTCATCAAATTGGATGATATCCACGCCAACGGCTTCAAGTTCACGAGCTTCCTGATTCAGGATCTTGGCAAATTCCCAAGCGAGTTTTTCGCGGCTCTTGTAGTGACCATCATATAAGGTATCAATCATGGTCATTGGACCAGGAAGCGCCCATTTAATCGGCTGATCTGTGAGTGAACGTAAGAATTTGGCATCTTCAACAAAGACAGGTTTTTGACGAGAAACTTCACCCACGACTGATGGAACGCTCGCTTCATAACGGTCACGGATTTTGACCGTTTCACGCTGATTGAAGTCAACGCCTTCAAGGTGCTCAATAAATGTCGTCACAAAATGCTGACGGGTTTGTTCACCATCGCTGACAATATCAATGCCTGCCTGCTGTTGTTCATGCAGTGACAAACGCAGTGCATCTTGTTTTGCATCCAATAATTCCTGGCCTTCCAATTTCCAGGGTGACCAAAGTTTTTCAGGTTCTGCTAGCCAAGACGGTTTCGGTAAGCTGCCAGCAGTTGATGTTGGGAGTAGCTTTTTAGGTTGTAAAAGTGCCATGTCTAATCTTCTATCTCTATATTCGTAAAATAATAATGTTGTGTATTAAGCAGCGCGTTCTTGGTCAGCAGTAGTTTTGATTGTGAATTCTGCGGCCCATTGCTCCAGAATGTCTTTATAAGGCTGGATAAAGTGTTCTTCCGCCCACTTCCCTTGCTTCACTGCCAATTGACCACGCTCAACACGGTCATACACAATTTGAGTCAATGAATAATCTGGGTACTCAAGGCTGGGTTGATACACCTGACCCGCAGCAGAATTCGCATTATAAATTTCAGGACGGTAAATCTTTTGGAAGCTTTCCATGGTGCTGATCGCACTGATCAACTCCAGATCGGTATAATCACGTAATAAATCACCTGCGAAATAAAATGCTAAAGGTGCAGCAGCATTTTCAGGTTTGAAATAACGGACGGTTAAGCCCATTTTGGCGAAGTATTCATCGGTACGTGAATACTCATCATTTTTATATTCCACACCCAATACAGGATGTACATTCGCTGTACGGTAGTAAGTTTTCGAGGTTGAAACGCTCAAACAAATCACCGGCTGTTTTTTAAATTCTGCTTTAAATACTTCAGAATTGACGAGATATTGATAAAGCTTGCCGTGTAAATCACCAAAATTTTCTGGCTTGGTCGAGGCTGGATTTTTCTTGATATGTTCAGGAAGTACCACGCTAAAATCATAATCGCGGACATAAGACGAGAAACTGTTGCCAATCATGCCATCAATACGCTGATTGGTTTGATGATCAATAATCGTGATTTTTAAAGTTTCAATTGCAGGGAACTTTTTGCCATTTCCTTCAATATCCAGGTCAACTGAAATAATATCGATTTCAACTGAATAACGATCTGCTTTTGGATTATCCCAATGTGCCAATGCATTAAAACGGTTATTGATCATTCGTAGAGTGTTACGCAAATTCTGTTCGCGACTTTCGCCACGTGCCAAATTGGCAAAGTTCGTCGTCAGACGTGTGCTATCTGCAGGTTAATAGTTTTCGTCAAAACGAATGCGCTTAATTGAACATGCAAACTTTTTACTCATTGTGATTCACTACCCTAAGTTCTAATAACCAAATTTCTGAATAAGCCTAGTTATACGTGAACCTTAAGATGAATAAAAATGATTTAAACTCAATGAAAAGTGAATATTACTCATGATTGGTTGTTCTTAAGATATCAAGATCACTTAATGAAGAAAAATATGAAAGATTTTTTCTATGAAATTTTAGGGTTTAATAGATGATAAAATAATGAATATTAATAACTTAAGATAAATTCTATCGAATATTAAGTGGATGAAATTGAGGGGTAAATTCAAAGAATGGTTTTATAGCTTATTAGATGCAATTTAGAAGTGAATGAATGAAACTCATCTAAAGATTAGAAAATATCAGTCTATTCACTCTGTTTAATTTCATTTAAATCATTCGTTAGAAAGGCGTCTGAGGTCACCCCACTATCAATGAATAACCTCAACATCCACGTAAATCTTAAAATTCTTCCCGCTGTAATTCATTCACCGTTTGCCCCTGCTTTGCAAACCACTGATCACGACGTTCAAACAAGCGTGGCGCCGCCTGATTCACTTGATCAATTAGAGCCTGTAAATCGGCATTGATCAAACGGCCATTTTTAACCACAGTCTGTCCCGCCACCATCGTCATCACGACATCTTGGCCTTGAACTGCATGGACTAAATTGGTATGCAAATTAAATAATTTTCTATGATCAATCAACGGCGTCATCCGCGGTGTATCCAGTTTCACCGCAATCAGGTCGGCCTGTTTGCCGACTTCCAATGAACCAATTTCATCTTGCATACCCAAGGCTTTAGCTCCTGTAATCGTAGCCATTTGACAGACTGACCAGGCATCCAGAGCAGCCGCATCTAAATTCGAGAACTTTGCTAATAATGACGCCGTTTTCATTTCTTCAAATAGATCCAGGTTATTGTTTTCTTTTTCTCCATCAGTACCCAAACCCACCGCAACGCCTTGACGTAGCATTTCAACGACAGGCGCTGCACCGGAAGCCAACTTCATGTTGGAAATAGGATTGTGCGCAACCCCTACCGCATGTCGCCTTAAAATCTGAATTTCATTTGCATCTGTCCAGACGCAATGTGCCAACAAAGTTTTAGGCAGATCTAGCAAGCCCAGTTTTTGCAGACTCTCAATTGGGCGAATACCTGAACGGCACAGGTTTTCCTGTACATCAAATTGGCTTTCATTGCTGTGGGTATGAAAACCGGTTTGATAATCCTGACAAAGTTTCTCAATGAGGCTTAATGCTGAAGCTTCAGCATAAAATAGGTGCTCTAAACCCACCCAAACCTGAATACGTCCATTCGCCTGCTGATGCCAACGGTTGATTAAAGCCTCATTACTTTTTAAGGTTTCAAAATAATTGTGATCCGGATGTTCCGCGACATAAGGTACTAGAACGGCACAAATTCCCAATGCTTGCGCAGCTTCAGCACTTCCGTCCATATAACGCCACATATCAACGATGGTGGTCGTTCCCGACAATAGTGCCTCGGCATAACATAAATAGGAGGCGATTTTCGCATCCTCTGGTGTCAACACCCGGTGCATCGGGTCAATATACTGCTGTAACCAATCCCAAACCGGTAATCCTTCAGCCGTACCACGCAATAAACCGGAATGACAATGGGTATTGATCAAGCCCGGCATCAGGATCGTTTGTGGGTAATCTTCAATGAGCACCTCTGGATAGCATTGAGTTAACTGTGCCAATGTACCCACTGCTTTTATTTGGTCGCCCTCAATCAGTATCGCGCCATTTTTAATACATTCATTCTGCGCATTCATGGTAAGGACATAGGAAGCTGTTAAAATTTTCATGATTTATACTCAAATCTATTCTATTTATGATGAATGGCTGCGGTTATGGCACGAAGGTTTTGCCTAAAGAAGATGGCAAATTCATTTTGAGTACTTTTTTATTCCGTGAAATCATGACCAGTACCACAATGGTGGCTATATAGGGCAATGCGGCAAGCAGCTCGTTCGGCACCTTGATTCCAAGCGCCTGGGCGTGAAATTGCAAAATGGTTACGCCCCCAAACAGGTAAGCGCCGAGCATTAAACGTGTTGGTTTCCACACCGCAAATACTACCAGTGCAATGGCAATCCAGCCGCGGCCTGCCACCATATTTTCAATCCACATCGGGGTATATACGGTCGATAAAAATGCTCCGCCAACCCCTGCCATCAAACCGCCAAATAGCACTGCGCCATAACGAATCGCCAACACGTGATAACCCATGGCATGCGCACTTTCCGGTGACTCTCCAATTGCTTTAAGCAATAAGCCCAAACGGGTTTTCGCCAAGACAAACCACACCAGAAAGAAGACCAAGATCGACAGATAAACCACATAGTTTTGTTGGAACAAAATAGGACCCAATACTGGAATATCTGCTAATAGTGGAATATTAAAATTAGCCAGACCCGGTAAAGCCATACTGACGTAGTTCTGACCCAAAAATGCAGAGATGCCGAGTCCAAAAATGGTTAAAGCCAAACCGCACGCGGATTGATTGGTACTTAAAGACAAGGTAAAAAAGGCAAAAATCAGGGCCATCAGCATGCCTGCCAAACCACCCATCAATAAGGCACTTAATACACTGGCATCATATTGCGCAGCAAAGGCAAAACCTGCAATTGCACCGACCAGCATCATCCCTTCTAATCCAAGATTAATCACACCAGTCCGCTGTGTGATCAATTCCCCCAGACCTGCGAAAATCAGGGGTGTTGCTGCCGCAACAGTACCTGCAAGAATTGCAGTTATTTCTAAAGCCATATCATGCTTCCTTTTACTGTAGACAACATTGGGTTAAAGGGTGGTTGCTGTGGGCTGAGGGACAGGTGACGCCATTTTTTTGCTAAAACGGTAACGGTTTTCAATCAATGCATCGGAAGCCAACAGGAAAAACAACAGCAGGCCCTGGAAAATACCGGTAATCGCGACCGGAAGCTGTAGCTGCATTTGTGCCATTTCACCGCCCAGATAAATCAACGCCATAAAACAGCCTGACAGCACAATGCCGATTGGATTGAGACGACCTAAATACGCCACGATAATCGCCGCATAGCCATAACCTGGGGACAGGTTCGGATTCAGCTGACCAATAGATCCAGCCACTTCACAGATTCCGGCAATACCTGCCATCATTCCGGAAATCACCAGACTCATCCAGATCGCTTTGGAGGAAGAAAAACCTGCGTATTTGGCAGCTAAAGGTGCCTGACCGCTGACTTCCAGTTTATAGGCCGTCAGACTTTTACGCATAAAAACCCAAAACAGAAGGACTGCAAAAAAAGTGATAAAAATAGAGGCATTAATGCGTGTGCCTTCTACAATGAATGGCAGCGTCGCACTCTCACTAAAAACCACCGATTGTGGGAAGTTCATCCCTTCCGGATCACGCCAAGGACCATTGACCAGGTATAGCAACACACATACTGCGACATAATTCATCATCAGGGTGGTCAGGGTTTCTTCGGCATTAAAATGGGTTTTCAGTAAGGCAGGAATTGCGCCCCAGAGTGCCCCACCAAGTGCGCCCATGACAATCATTAACGGGAGAATCCACCAGCCGATGTGATCATGAAATAAAATCGCAATACCACCGCCAAAAATCGCGCCCATGGTGAGCTGACCTTCAGCACCGATATTGAATAATTTGGCTCGAAATCCGACCGTCAGCCCCAAGGCAATCAGAATCAGAGGTCCGGCTTTGACTGCCAGTTCACTCCAGCCATAAGACGATGTCAGCGGTTCAATAAAGAAGATGTACATGGCTTGCGCGGGATTAATCCCCAGCATTAAAAACAGAATACTACCGACAATCAGCATGGCTAGCAGCGCAATGAGCGGTGAAAGCCACTTCATGATTTGAGAGGGATGTTCACGCGGTTCCAGTAAATGCATGTTGCTCTCCTCTCAACCCGTATATTTGTTTTTGGCTATATTAAGCATGAGCTTGCTGCTCCTCTACGATGATCGCAGTGTCATGGCCTGGAATGCCTGACATCAAGACCCCAACATTTTCAGTATTGGTTTCATGAGTAGGTATCGCTGGAGATAGTTCACCATTGGCCAACACGCAGAGACGATCACTGATTTCAAACAGCTCCTCTAACTCTTCTGAAATCACCAAAATAGCAACACCTTGTCGAGAGAGGTCGATCAGGGTCTGCCGAATAAACATGGACGCGCCGACATCTACGCCCCAGGTCGGTTGAGCCACAATCAGAAATTTGGGGTTTTGCAGAATTTCCCGGCCTACAATAAATTTTTGTAGATTTCCACCGGACAAGGAACGTGCTTCTGCCTCTGGGCCACTGGCTTTCACCCCGAATTTTTCAATACAGTGCTCGGCAAAAAGCTTACATTGTGCAAACTTGATTAATCCCCATTGCGTCAGGTTCTGCCGAAATGCGGTCAGCAAGGCATTCTGGGACAGTGTCATGTTCGGGACTGCTCCTCGGCCCAGACGTTCTTCAGGGACAAAGCCCAGGCCCAAATCACGCCGTTGTCCAGAACTGAATCGGGAAATATCGATTTGATCCAGAACCATCTGGCCATGTTTCAGGCTGTTTTCACCCGACAGCAAAGACAGCAGTTCTGCTTGACCATTGCCAGAAATCCCGGCAATACCGACAATTTCTCCGGCTTGAATATCTAAATTGATATTTTTCAGCGACACGCCAAATGGGTCATCGGACTGGTAATCCAGATTCTCGACCTGGAATAGCACCTGTTTTTCACCGGTATATTCTGGGCGTACATAAGTCGGTAAATCACGGCCAATCATTAAGCGTGCTAAATCACTGGTGCTGTTGTCTTTGGGATCAACATTTCCGGTCACACGGCCATTGCGTAAGATGGTCGCTTCATCACAGAGTTCTTTAATCTCATGTAATTTATGACTGATATATAAAATTGAAACGCCTTGGGATGCCAATAAACGCAAGGTCTTAAACAATTGCCGTACCGCTTGTGGTGTCAGTACCGAGGTGGGTTCATCTAAAATGATTAAAGCGGGATTTTGCAAAAGGCACCGAATAATTTCGACGCGTTGCCGTTCACCTACCGATAAAGAATGTACTTCGCGGCGTGGATCAATCGGTAAACCATATTGTTCTGAGACTGCAATGATTTTTTGACTTAGAGCTTTTAAAGGAATCTTTTCATCCAGTCCCAGTGAAATATTCTCCGCCACGGTCAAGGTTTCAAACAAAGAAAAATGCTGATAGACCATGCCAATCCCGAGCTTTCTTGCCATCGACGGGTTATCAATATGAACTTCTTTACCATTCCAGAGGATTTGTCCCTGATTGGCCTTGGTTGCCCCATAAATGATTTTCATCAGGGTACTTTTGCCGGCACCATTTTCACCCAGAATGGCATGAATCTGCCCAGGTTGAACCGTTAAATGTATTTGGTCATTCGCTTTCAATGAATTGTAACTTTTACAGATATTAATGAGCTGTAAACGCGGTACACCTGAAGAAGCCATGTTCCTCTTTTGTATATGAGCAGATCTATCGTGTTGAGAGGTCATCATTAGTACCCTATTCTATGCTGTGACAGTGCGGCATCCATCTGAAGCGTGCAGGTATTCAGATGAATGCGGAAAGGTACATCTAGATATTTAATGGCGAAACTGAAATGCTTTATTTCGGTAATGAACCCTCTACGCCCTTCACGTAGTAATTCATTTTGCTTAGTGCCGCATCATCTAGGCGCTTGCCCTTTGCCAAGACCAATGTGCCATCCTGTTTATGAATCGGGCCGGTAAATGGATGCAATGTGCCTTTTAAAATACCGTCACGTACGCTGAGTGCTTTTGCTTTAGAGGCTGCCGACACGGAAGGACCAAAGCTTTCAATATCGACTGCTTTTTGTTTTACGCCATACCACATTGCACTTGGTTTCCAGGTTTTCTTGCTGACTTGCGTCATTACCGGAGTATAAATTTTTTCCCAATGTAAAACCGATGCAGCAAGATGCGCTTTAGGGCCAAATTTGCTCATGTCAGAATCCCAGCCAAAAGCAAAGACACCTTTTTGTTCAGCCGCCTGTACCACTGCTGGAGAATCGGTATTTTGCATCAGCACATCTGCGCCTTGAGCAATCAAAGCCAAGGCTGCATCACGTTCTTTGCCCGGGTTAAACCATGAATTCACCCAAATGACTTTGGTTTTAATTTTTGGATTTACACTTTGTGCACCGAGGGTATAGGCATTGATATTACGGATAACTTCAGGAATCGGAAAAGACGCGACTACGCCCAATACATTATTTTTGGTTTTTTGCCCTGCGACCACACCCAGCATATAAGCGCCTTCATAGGTACGGACATCGTAGACCCCTAAATTTTTGCCCTGCTTATAACCGGTTGCATGCATAAATACTGTATTTGGAAATTGCTTGGATACTTTTTCCATCGCATTCATATAACCGAACGAGGTTGCAAAAATGACTTTATTGCCTTGTTGTGCCAGGTTACGGATCACACGTTCGGCATCTGCTGTTTCAGGGACATTTTCGATATAAGAGGTTTTATATTTTCCTGCGAGGGTTTTTTCAGCCTTAATCCGGCCCTGATCGTGAGAATAGGTCCAGCCATGGTCGCTGGTTGGGCCAATATAAACAAATGCGGCTTTATCTTGGGCCTGAACATTGGCGACAGCGGCCATGCCCATTACACCACTTGCCATTAATACCCCTACCAATTTTTTCAATCCGGTTTTCAAGCTATTTTTTTCTTTCATTCTATTCTGCTCTTGGTTGTTCTGTGTCATGCAACACATGCTTTAAAATGACTTCACGCAAATGTGCTCAGTCTGTTCAAGATATAATTAGCAATAAGCATTCCAGTTTTTATAAAAATAATAGAAATAGGGTTTTAAAATAAGATATTTTTGTTTTTATGATTTAATTAAAAAGTAATGGTATTAAAGCAATAAATACTAAGCTTGTAGTTGATATAAAATTTAATTTAATAAAATGATTTATTTTTATTATTGCTTATTAGTAGTGCAATAAAATAAAACGCTTTAAATTTGTGCATTCCTTTTTTAATTGGAGCTTCATATTTTTCATGAGCAAAGATAAATTAAAATGATAGAACCATGTATTGAGCTTCATTGAGGGATTGGAATTTTTTTATATAAGTTACTAATATTAAAATATATTAATATTTTTTATAATTCAATTTAGCTTGTAATGCACTGAGAGGGTAATGTTCTAAAGATATTATTATTTTCTCTCCTCATTGAAGGAGGTTGGAAATCTCTAATCGGAGCTTGCCTAGATTGATTTATTTTAATTTCCAAATTTTGATAATATTAATCAATTTTAATTAAAGAGTAAGCGGGTATGAATAATATTTTGATTATTTAAAAAATATAAATAAAAACCACTATATTAAAATATAGGGTTTCTATTTAAAGTTTAATCCATATTTTTAAATTTTAAAATATATTAGACCACATAACGTTTACTTAATCCCCACTCGGCTAAGATTCGACGATAGGTCGTTGAAGAGCGATCTGCTTCAAAATGCGCTTCCATAGAAATATCGAGCGGTAATTCTTCAGGTTTCTGGCTTTCTACCATGTCCTGATCTTCGGCAAAAATTTGTGCATTGAAGTCATATACCGCCTGTAAATCTCCTGTGGTATCGAAGTTGCGTGTCAGTGGTACAAATAAACGGGTTTTATTGTGTGAGACCGGACAACAGGCATTGAGAATTTTTAATTGTCCCTGTTCTGGGAAATGTACGGTTAGCACCGCAGAAAACGGTGGATAGACATCAAATACACGTTTCCACAAAAAGCCTTCCGGTGCCAGATCTTGCATACCATGTGGATAGTTGCTGACACTGCTAACATATTCGGTATGCAGGCCGTAATCTGTACGTGCTGTCGTGTATTTGGGTACAACCTGATTTTCAGGATCTGCGAAAGAACCCTGATGAACCCAGGCAAAATGTGCAACATCAATAAAGCCTTCCAGTTGACGGCCACTTGAACCGGCAATATCCACAAACGGCGGTAAAATTGCCTGATGATCTGGCATCTCCCAGGTATCTAAAACAGGGAAATTGGCTTTTGCTTCGTCACGGCCAAAAATACTGGTCCAGATCAAGCCATATTTTTCCACCACTGGAAATTTAGTCAGAGAAAAACGCTCAGAAATGTTGGTCAGCTCGGGTTGTGCAGGAATTTTGATACATTTACCCTGGCCATTGTAGTGTAGACCATGATAAGGACAGACCAGGTTTTCACCCGAAACCCAGCCTTTGGTTAAGGGTACACCCCGGTGTGGACAGAGATCACGGACCAGATGAATATCGCCACTTTCTGTTTTGTACAATGCCAGTTTGACATCAAGCAGGGTCACTTGTTGCGGTTGGGTAGAAACGTCCTGAATCCGTGCCACCGGATACCAGTGACGAGCCAGAATGTCCCAGTCCTGATCATCAAACTGGCTATAGCAGGGTTTGTTGAATAAATTGATGACTGGAATTGCGTTCATATCAAACCTATATTCTTACTATGGATGGTCTCTTTTTACAGGCCTTGAACAGTGCAGAACTGTGCAGAACTGTGCAATTTTGGCTTTGCTTCTAATTGAAATTACTGAATTTATTGTTATTCTGTCTATTAGAATGATTCGTACTATTCATTCTTAAAATTAGAACACATCAACCATGTACAAATGTACTTGCCGATTAAAGCTACCTTCTTTGGCATAAAACTCGCATAAACACGTTTATCTCAAATATTGATATAAATAAACGGTGGTACTTGCTTGACTAAATTGATGAATACGCCTTTTTCCCGATTTTCAGAATATTTTATCGCGGTGGCGAAAACGGGAAGTTTACGCAAGGCCGCAGATCAATTATTCATTTCCGTGTCTGCAGTACATCGGCAAATTGCTCTGGCTGAAGAAGAACTGGGAATTATGTTATTTGAGCGCTTGCCCAATGGTTTAAAACTGACACTGGCGGGCGAATTACTCTATGCCGATGTTATAAAATGGCAAAAAGAATTCCAGCAAACCCGGATTCGCTTTGATGAAATTCAGGGGCTTACGCGTGGGACCATCGAATTTGGTTTAATTTCTGCCTTAAATGATGGTTTTGTCATGCAGTCCGTGCAATATATGTATGAAAATTATCCCTGGATTAATTTTAATATCCGGGTCGCAGACAGTGAAATCGTAGCCAAAAAAGTGATTGAGGCAGATCTGGATTTTGGCCTGATCCTGAATCCGAAATCCCATCAACATATTGAAGTCCTCCATTTTCTGGAACTGCCTTTAGGTTTTGTGATGGGTAAGTCTCATCCTCTTGCTCAAGTAGAAAAGATTTATTTTTCCGATACCTTGAATGACAACCATTTTATTCCGGCCGACCCCCTGATTATTCATGATTATGTACAGGCACTGTATAAACATCATCAATTTATACCCGCACGTAAAACGGAATCGAATGATATCCGCCTGATGAATACTCTCATTAAGGCGAATACCGGGATTGGAATTTTTAGTTATCTCGATGTTTTACCCTATGTCGAGCGAGATGAAGTGGTCTTTAAACCTATCTCTGAAAAAGGGTTGCATCCGCTGACTATTGCCCTCTGTGTGGCGCCTAAACGCCAAATTTCACGCGTTTCCCAGTTGATGATTAAACATATGATTGAACAAATGGAAACCTTAAAAAGCAAGGTGCAGCAACTGTAGTATTTTCATACCTAAATAACAAAAACCGCGATAACTAAAATCGCGGCTTTTATTTAATATTAATGATGAAATTAACTGTTTTTAATCCAATGGATTACCCACAATATTGCTAATAATGCCTTTCATAATATGTGGGCCTTGTTCTTTCCGTAGGTCTGCATACCAGTCTTTGGTAATTTGCTCATCTTTCATATGCGTGACATCACAACGCTTACGTGCACGTAGCAGCAATTCATTGGCGCGTTCATTGCGTTTATTCTGATAACGTTTCAGGGCATCTTCCAGACCTAGCGTATTAATTTGTAAGGCACGTGCCAGATAGACCGCATCTTCCATTGCCTGGCAACCTCCCTGCCCGATATCCGGTGTGGTGCTATGTGCCGCATCCCCTAAAATTACCACACGGCCCTTATAAAACTGGGTAAAAGGCTCAATATCATGGATTTCGACACGATTGGTTTTCTGCTCATCAATGCTGTCAATTAAGCGCTGAACCTGTGGGCACCAGCCAGAGAAATACTGTTTTAATAGGGGCTTATATTCCGAACGCTGATTTTCCAGACCTGCGGACAATGGCACATCAAAGAAGAAATAAAAGCGATGCTCTGCCACAGGCATCAGTGAAGCACGTTTGCCTTCACCGACAAAAGTGGTCCACTGCTGTGCAGGCGCTAAATCTTCAGAGATCTCAACCAGTCCGTTCCAGTTCACATAACCGGCATAACGGCGTTCAACCTGTTTGCCCAAGACATACTGACGCGTCATGGAATGGGTACCATCCGCACCAATCAATAATGCTGCAGAAGCAGTGCTGCCATCCTGAAAACCGATTTCAACGTGTTGCCCCTTATCCTCAATAGACACCATTTTTTTACCGAGCTGAATATCCTGCCGGCCAAACTCATCCATTAACATATTTTGTAATTCAGCACGCGATACCGGATATGGACGTTGACCGACTTCTTCAATTAACGGCGCCAGACTAAACTGCGTCATGACCTCGCCATTCAAACCATCGATATAGGCTAAGTCATTCATCTGGCCACCTAGCTTTGCTACCTGTTCAGTTAAGCCCAGATAGTTCAAACACTTCACCCCGTTTGACCACAAGGAAATTGCAGCACCGACAGGTAAAATCTGTTCTGCCTGCTCATAGATGGTGACCCGATGTCCGAACTTTTTTAGTGCAATTCCTGTGGTTAATCCGCCCATGCCTGCCCCAATAATTGCAATCTCCATCTATTCCTCCTGGCTATTTCATCTTCATTGCCAGCTAAAATGCTAAAAACGTGCCATCCTGAAAAAAATGCACTAAAAAAATAGCAAGAGTTGGCACACGCTGTGCTTTTAAATTCCTTCAATGTCCTGTTTTTATAAAGGCAGAAGACCTAAATTTGTATTTATAAAAGTGCATATTCATGTGACGTATACCAATGATGGAAATTTAAGATGGCGACCTTATTAGCTCCAATTTTTGATCTGCCTGCTCCAGTACAGCAGTTAACTAACCTTGCAGATGCCCGAATTGGCGCAGAAATTCTTGAATGTTCAGATGAGTTTTTTGCTGAAGCAAAACGCATGTTGCAATTTGAGGCACCGGTCTTTATCGAAGACAAGTTTGATGAGCATGGCAAATGGATGGATGGCTGGGAAACCCGTCGCAAGCGCCACACGGGCTATGATTGGGCCATCATTAAACTTGCTGTTGCAGGTCAAATACAGGCACTGGATATTGATACGACTTTTTTTAGCGGCAATTATCCGGCCTCTGCTGCTGTGCAAGCATGTTATGCGCCAGATGGAAATCTTGATCAGGCAGAATGGATCAACATTCTGGAAAATAATGTCTTGGGACCCAGCCAACATCATATTTTTCAGATTTCAGCAAAGCAGATATTTACCCATGTCCGTTTGAATATTTATCCTGACGGCGGGATTGCACGTTTTAAGGTCTATGGACAGGTAAAAATCGATCTGCAAGATCATGATCAAATGCTAGATGTTTTGGCACTAGAACATGGTGGCCGTGTCGTTGCCTATAGCGATGCGCATTTTGGACATCCACGCAATCTGATTAATCCGGGACGTGGCATTAACATGGGCGATGGCTGGGAAACCAAACGGCGTCGTGCTCCAGGATTTGACTGGTGCATTTTGGCTTTAGGCGCCAGTGCCCGAATCGAGAAAATTGAAATTGATACCGCCCATTTTAAGGGAAATTTCCCTGCAGAGGTTTCTATTCAAGCCATCTATGTTGAGGATGCAACCGATGAGCAACTCATTCCACAAAGCATGTTCTGGCCTTTTTTGTTAGCAGCCCAACCTATGCAAATGGATCATATTCATCATTACATCAATGAAATTTTACAACACGAAAAAATTTCCCATATTCGTGTCAACATGATTCCGGACGGTGGCATCAGCCGGATTCGTCTCTGGGGAAAATTGGCTTGAGTGATCAATGATATGTCTATGCAAAGCATAAAAATACAGTCTTTAAGCACGGAAAATTTTCTGCCTTTTGGAGAAGTCATTGCCTGTCAGGGTAATCATTATTTTCATATCAATGAGCAGCAGACTGAGCGTTATCATGCCCTGTCTGAAGTAGAAAGTGATGCCAAGGTTGGACTGAGTATTTTTAGAAATATGCAAGCTACGGCAATTCCTTTTCAAATCTTAATGCTGGAAAGGCATCCTCTAGGATCACAGGCTTTTATTCCGATGCACGGCCAGCAATTTTTAATCGTTGTAGCGCCTGAACTTGATTATACACAGCCCGATATTAGTCAGATTCAGGTATTTATCAGTGATGGTTCTCAAGGGATAAATTATCGTGCCGGAACCTGGCATCATCCATTATTGACCCTTGAAGCACCCAGCGAGTTTGTCGTAGTGGATCGTATAGGTAGCGGATCAAATTGTGATGTTCATCCTTTTCCTGAAAACATCCAGATCGTATTTTAAACGCATTAAAAAAAGCCCTTTTATCAGGGCTTTTAACTTATTTCTTCATCACTTTGCCTAGAAGTGATATTTCACTAAAGCACTGACATTATTTTCATCGGCATTTGGGATACCGAATTTGTTGTTCCAGATAGAATGTTCAATTCCCAGATATAAATTGGTTTCTGGAGAAATGTGTTTACCGACATTCCATTTCCATTGGGTGGTCCAGTTCATCTCGCTGTCATGATCATCCTCTTCTGTTGACCAGTCCAAGAAGCCATCCACCAGAAATTCTTCAGTTCCCAGTTTAATTGGCACGCCATAGGTCAGTGTCAACTGGTAATCATCATCAATATTCTCATTATTCACGCGATAAAGGTTAATGCTGGCATAACGGAAATATGGAATATCCAGATCGAAACCTACGCCGTACAGGAAGTTATCAAAACCCTCTCCACCTTCCCAGGTCGTTGAAACCAGTACATCTTTAACCGGACCAAAGGCAAGCTTCTGACCCGACACTTCACCCAAGCTCAAACGTGGTGAAAATTCAAAATAACTTGATTTAAAGTCATCTGCACCGCGCATACGGTCAATGAAGAAGAAGACATCTGCATATTTTACTTTTGCCGTATATTCAAAGGTCGCAGTCGCCTGTTTCTCATCGACCACCTCATAGTTTTCTCCATAAAGTCCGGTGACACTGAAGTCTTGCCAGATCGGTTTTGCCTGTGCGGATGCCGCACCCAATACAAGTAATGTTGCAGCAGTAAGTTGAGTGAATTTCATAAATAAGGGTCCCCAATGGAATGAAAGAATCACATTCTGAATTAAGCAAAAACAAAGCCAACATTTTTAATTTTTGATAAAAAAACAGCCCATTTTCTGGACTGTTTTCATCCTGGTTTAAATTTTCTAATGTGGAATCTTTGCCACAATTTCTGTAGTCGCTGTGCTTTTATTTTTAAATAGGTTCAGATGATTGAACAACAGGTTGAGTAAAATGGCCATTAAGCAGGTTGAGCTAATCCCCGAATGAAACAAGGTTTGCACCCATTTTGGAAAGTTGGCATAAAAGGAATGATCAATAATGGGAATCATGCCGGCTGCAATAGCCGTCGCAACAATGATAAGATTTTTTTGCTCGTTATAATCAATTTTAGCCAAGGTACGAATCCCGCTTGCAGCGACTGTTCCAAAAAGTACCAGACCTGCACCACCTAATACCGGTACAGGAATGGCAGCAATCAAACGTCCCATAATTGGCAGTAAACCCAACACGACTAAAATCATGCCCCCAGCTGCGACCACAAAGCGGCTTTTAATTCCGGTAATCGCCACCAAGCCGACATTTTGCGCAAAAGCACTTTGCATGAATGACCCAAAAACAGGCGCCATCGCACTCGATAACATATCGGCACGCAAGCCATTCGAGATACGATCCGCATCCACTTTGGTACCTACAATCTCACCCACTGCAATGATATCTGCTGTGGTTTCGGTCATAATCACGAGAGTAACGATGAGCATGGAAATAATGGCTGTGAGCTCAAAAGTCGGTAGTCCAAAGGCGAAGAAGCTAGGTACCTGAATCCATGTCCCAGTCGCAACTTTAGAGAAATCACCAAAACCGAATAAATAGGCCAGTACTGAACCTAAAACAATTGCTAGAAGAATAGACAAGCGACGGATAGCGGCCTGTCGGCTCAAATTCAGGCAAATTACTAAAGCCAAGGTCATCAATGCCAGACCAATATTCTCGACACTTCCCCATTCTGGTGCCTTGGGATTGCCGCCCATCATCCAGCGGACTGCCACCGGCAATAAAGACAAACCAATGATAGTAATGACGCAACCGGTCACGACTGGTGGAAAGAAACGGATAATTTTGGAAAAATAAGGTGCGAGGAAAAAACCGATCAATGATGCGACAATGACTGCACCGTAGACGGCTTGCAAACCACCGCCTGTAGTCACAATCGCCACCATCGTTGCGACACCGGCAAAAGAAACCCCTTGCACCAAAGGTAGTTTTGCACCGATATATTTCACCCCAACGGTTTGCAAAATTGTGGCTAAACCACCGACAAATAGCGCCGCCGCAATCAATAATCCAATTTGATAAGCTTCTAGGCCGGCTGCTGTTCCCACGATTAAAGGTGGTGCAATAATTCCACCATACATGGTCAGTACGTGTTGCAAACCATAAGCTGCACTTTTCCCCGCACCTAAATATTCATGTTCAGGTGATATTGTTTTACTTTGTTCTGTCATTTTTCTCACCCTCAAAGTCTAAATATAAAATCAGCTTCCGCGATATGTGGAGTACGCGAATGGGCTGATCAGTAAAGGAATATGAAAATGCTGGAATGCATCTTTCACATAAAAATGAATAACTGCTTTAGGAAAAAAAGTTTCTAAACCCAAACCTTCAAAATAAGCAGATGTAAAAAACTCAAGACTATAGATACCTGTTTTTAAATCGACTATGCCAAAATCACTGACGCGACCGTCTGTATTGGTTTTTGTCTCAGCAAGCAAGCGACCGTCTTCAGCAAAAAGTCGTACCACCACGTCTGTCGCAGGTTTTCCCAGATGTGTATCTAAAATATGCGTGCTAATCATGCATGAAGCTCCTGAGCCAGTCGTGACAAGGCAATTTCTGCCAGTTGATGATGGACAATACGTTTCTCAATCTCTGGATCATTTAGCAAACGATAGTTCAGGGCTTGAAGGACGTCTTCACTGCTCAATCCAGCAGCTTTGATCAGAAAGATAAACCCATATTTTTTTTCATAGGCAAGATTGCCTTTAAGCAGCGCGAGCTGGGTATCGTCATCTGCTGTAATGCCGGATTGCTCACGATGGGAAAAGTCTTTTTCTATTTCACTTAATTCAGCCTGTGCCTGTTTTTCACCTATACGGGGATGATTATCCAGTGCAGTTTTAATCTCATCCCAACTCCAGGTCGCCGCCTGTTGGTTCGCTGCACTCAAAACATCCTCAAGCGATGCATAAGGACGTTTTGCGGCAAGCTCGGTCGACCAGCTGGGTATTTGCACACAGTGCTTTAAAAAGATCATCGCATCTTCTGCTGATGCTTGATTAAATTCAACAAGTTGCACTATTCAATCGCCTGTTTATATTGCTTGGTTATTTAAAACTGGTTTTGCAATAACAGTGCCAAAGCTGATGTGTTTGTTATTTTTATAAAGTACATGACTCAAAAAAGAGCATCTAAACTGATCTTTTCCAATATATTTTATGATTATGGCGCATGATGGTTATACCAGTGCTCGGCAATATCCCCACGACGGCAAATCCAGACCTTGTCATGATTTTGAATGTAGTCCAGGAACTTTTGTAGAGCTTTAAAACGTCCCGGCCGTCCTAAAATACGGCAGTGCATGCCAATCGACAGCATTTTTGGCGCAGTTTCGCCTTCGGCATAGAGCACATCAAAAGCATCTTTGAGATATTGATAAAACTGTTCCCCGCTATTAAAACCGCCAGGTGAACTGAATTTCATGTCATTGCTATCCAGGCTATAAGGAATAATCAAATGCGAACGTGTTTCCCCTGCCTGATTGGTCAAGGTGCTCCAAAATGGCAAGTCATCCCCATAGTAATCAGCATCATATTTGATTTGAGGAAAATCAGCCAGAAGTTGACGGGTATTCGGACTGTCCCGACCGGTATACCAGCCGATCGGTGCTTCACCAAACAGGCTTTCCAGAACGCTGACCGCCTGATCCATATATTGGCGTTCCATTTCAATCGGCATGTCCTGATAATGTAGCCAGCGCTGACCATGTGAAACGACATCATAATGAGCTGATTTAATCGCCTCTACCACATAAGGATTACGTACCAATGCCATGCCGACCCCAAAGATAGTCATCGGCAAACCACGTTTCTGGAACTCCTGATGAATCCGCCAGAAGCCAGCACGTGAACCATATTCGTACATCGAATCCATCGACATATGTTTGTCTGGAAAGCTGGCAGCACCAATAATTTCAGATAAAAACTGTTCTGATCCCGTATCACCATGTTCAATGTGGTTTTCACCACCTTCTTCATAATTCAGCACAAACTGTACCGCGACACGCGCGCCGTTTGGCCATTGCACTTTTGGTAGTTCGCCATGATAACCAATCAGGTCACGCGAATAAGGTGCACTGCGAATGCTCTCGATAAGTTCTTGTCCGCGTAAGTAGCTAGTCGTCACATCAATTCCTTGTCGATTCTAGTAAATGATCAATGGTCTATACGCGTGATAAGCAATTTATGCGCCAAAGTAGAGCATTGAAATTGAGAGCACGCTTTTTAAAAAATATTTTCAGCGAGATTTAAGCTTAGAAATATCCCATCTCAATATTTGCGTAGTTGAACATAAAAAACCTGGAAAGTTGCTTATTTTGTTTTTAATCGCTGGTCAGTGTTCTGATTTACGCAATCCTATATCCTGTTAATTGAAATTTCATAGAACACCTTGCTGTTTTATAGTCCAGCTAAAGGTCACGACACAGAATCCATTATGAATACAAATATCGCCACGTTTAGTCCCGACTTACCCGTCCATATGACATTCGAGGAACATGACTGGCATCTTTTGGCTCAGTACTGGTATCCGATTGCACTTGCGCGTGATATTACAGATCAGCCAACAAGTAGTATGCTGCTTGATATGCCGCTGGTGATTTATAAAATGAACGATGAACTGGTGGTGGCGAAAGATGCATGTCCGCATCGCGGTGTACCTTTAAGCTTGGGAAAAAATGACGGCCAAGGCGTGGTGTGTCGTTATCACGGTTTACGCTTTGGCAGTGAAGGTAAATGTAACCGTATTCCTGCACATCCTCAGCATAAAATATCGGAGCGCTTCCATCTAAAAACTTATGCTGCGGTAGAAAAATATGGTCTGATCTGGTGTTCGTTAAGCGCTGAAAAGGATGCAGAACCTCATATTCCTCATATGCCTTTTTGGGATGATGCTGAGTATCAGCAACTGGTCTGCCCTCAGATAGACATTCAATGTTTTGCAGGAAGACAGCTCGAAGGTTTTATTGATGTGGCACATTTTGCCTGGGTGCATCCCGATACTTTTGGTGATCCGGAGGATGTAGAAGTTCCTGATTACAGTACGACAGAAACGGATGTTGGTTTTAATGCAGATTATATCAGTAGTGTGGGACGTTATCCGATCGGAACAGAGCAGCGTGGCCAGGAAGATTTTAAATGGTTACGTCATTTTGAAGTGAGCCTACCCTTTACTGCAACCCTTACGATTCATTTTCCGAATGATGCCAAGCAGGTCATCATGAATGCGGCTTCACCGATGACTGCACGTTCAACACGACTTTTTGCGCCTATTTGCCGCAATTATGATAAAGATTTACCGGTTGAAGATGCCTATGCATTCAATATGAAAATTTTCGAGGAAGATCGTGTGATTGTAGAAAATCAGAAACCTGAATATTTACCTCTGGATTTATCTTTAGAAGCGCATTTTCCGGCAGATCGGAGTTCAAGCATGTACCGAAAATTACTACGCAAACGGGGATTTAGTCCTTTATTTGCTGCTTAAAATTTTATTCAAAAGAAAAGCAGTTATAGGTAGTAAGGGCTAGATATCCCCAGATATTTAAAAAATTACAGGATTATTAAATTTATAAGCTATATGTCGATGTAGGTCTTTAGCCAAACTTATTTTTGGATGAATTGGGTTATATCGTGATTTCTATCAGGATACATCTTGTTATATAGCCTCATGGGTCTTGTATTCTAGTGAAGATAAGGCCTTTTAGAATGGTAAAGAACTTTTAGAAGATAAAATTAGTTTTTTATTAAAATAGGTATATAATAAATAAAATCACCTTACTTTACTATTTTAATAGGATTATGGATCAATATTGCACACTGCAGATTTATCAGGAAGATGAATGGCTTGATTGCGCTATTGTTGAGATTGTCGGTCAACAACAGACTGGATGGCAAGCAGCCACGCGAACATCATATCTGTTTGAATATGCTATTTCTTATATGGATTTAAGCGATGGGCATGCGCTAGCCTATCATTTACCGGTAAATGTGCAAAATACATTGCAATCTACCTGGCCGGCCTTCCTGATGGATTTGTTACCTCAAGGTTATGGTCGTAAAGAATTACTCCGTCAGCTTAATTTTTCTGAAAATACTCAGGAACAAGCAGACTGGGCGCTTTTAAAAGCAGGTGCAGGCAATCCGATAGGTAACTTACGGGTGAAAGAGGCTTATGAATGGCTACAGGGGCAATTCCCTGTTCAGCAGAATCATGGCTTTAGTCTGGACCAAGTCGTAGAACGTCAAGAAAAATTTATTGAATCCTTAGCCTCTTATGGACTTTTTATTGCCGGCTCTTCTGGTATTCAGGGCGAGTGGCCAAAATTACTGCTGACTCAAGGTCATGATGACCTGTTCTATCTGGATCACACGCTGACAGATCATCAGGTCAAGCAGCATTGGCTGGTGAAATTCAGCCGTGGCAGCGATCAGAATTTAGATAAAATTTTGATGCATGAAGCCTTATATATGAAAATTGCCCAGTATCTGGGACTTCGTGTTCATCAGGAACTGGAGCTGCATGGCAAGACTTTATTCATTCCCCGATTCGACCGTAAAGTCATTGATGGGAAGGTTGAAAGAATCGCTCAGGAAAGTATTGCTTCTCTGGGAGGAAAAGCAGGTTTTGGGGTAAGAATGACCCATAACCAGATCTGTAGCCTGCTGATGCAATGCTGTACTGAACCAAAACAGGAAATCTTTGAATATTTGAAGCGTGATCTTGCCAATGTCGCTTTAGGCAATAAGGACAATCATACCCGTAATACAGCGATTCAACGTTTCAATAATGGAATCATTCGACTAACCCCATTATTTGATTTTGCGCCGATGTGGCTACATCCAGATGGTATTGCCCGAACTACGCGTTGGGAGCGAGATGATCATGGTGGTATGCCAATTTGGCATTCAGTCATTGAACAGATTGCCGAAAGCACGATGATTGATCCAAAAGAAATCAAAGCGGTGTTAATCGAACAATTACCACTTTATCAGGGATTACTCGAGCACATGCAGTATCTGCAATTGGCACCTGAAATTCTGGAAAATAGCCAGTATCGAATTGATAATATTTGCCAACAATTGGAGGAGCTGAATTATGGATAAACGCTTCAAGCCACTGACTCCGATTCAACAGATGCAAAAGAGATTGTCTGTACTTGAAACCGTCAGTAACAATCCTGACTGGCCTTTTCATCAGGTTGCTCGCTTCATTCGTACCGAGTTGCACCTCACACTCAACGATATGGCTAAAATTACCAAGATTGCTCCCCAGACTCTACAGAAAATGGAACAACCTGAAGGCAATCCAACACTCAAGTCTATGCAGAAATTACTGGATGCTTTTGGTTTAAAGTTAGAAATCAGGGTTAAATCCTGATGATAATCTGATGCTTTAATTGATATTTAGGGGAATTTTAGAGAAGAAGAATGACTTAACAACTGAAAATATGCCCTCCTCCAATCTGTTTATTGAGTCCTTGCTCCATCGCAGGAATCCCGGTTTAAATTAAACACGGGATTCACTGGAGGCTGATATTTTCTCATCAGTTTTTTAATGAATAAGTTTACTTTTTAAACATCATTATGAAGAAATATCAACACAGAGATATTTCATTTCAAGGTATTCATCCATACCGAATTTAGACCCTTCACGGCCTAACCCTGATTGCTTGACTCCACCAAACGGGGCAACTTCATTAGAGATGGCTCCGGTATTGATTCCCACCATGCCGTATTCTAAGGCTTCGCCTACACGCCACTGACGTGCTGTGCTTTGGGTAAATACATACGTGGCCAGACCGAATTCTGTATCGTTCGCCATCTGAATCGCTTCTTCTTCAGTCTTGAAGCGGAACAGCGGTGCCAATGGTCCAAAAGTTTCTTCTTTTGCTATACGCATCTGCTGGGTGACTTCAGTCAGAAGTGTTGGCTCGAAGAATGTACCGCCCAGACTTGAGCGCTGTCCACCGGTTTTCACCTGTGCACCTTTGCTCAATGCATCGGCAATATGTGACTGCACTTTTTCAATTGCAGCCTCATCAATTAATGGACCTTGGGTAGAAGCTTCATCACGGCCATCACCGACTTTTAGTTTGGCAACGGCAGCCACCAGTTTTTCTACCAGCGCATCATAAATGCCATCTTGTACATAAATCCGGTTCGCACACACACAGGTCTGTCCACTGTTCCGGAATTTACTCGCCATGATGCCCTGTACAGCCTGTTCAAGATTGGCGTCATCAAAGACCAGAACCGGTGCATTGCCACCAAGTTCTAAGGAGAGTTTTTTGATGGTCGGCGCACATTGTTGCATCAGGATACGACCGACTTGAGTTGAACCGGTAAAGCTTAACTTTTTCACGGTTTCGCTTTCACATAAGACCTGACCCACTTCAACCGCATCACCACTGACATGCAGCAATACATCTTGTCGTAATCCTGCGCGCAAGGCCAAAACCTCAAGTGCATAGGCGGTTAAAGGCGTTTGTTCAGCCGGTTTAACCAGCATGGAACAGCCAGCAGCCAGAGCTGGCGCGGCTTTACGGGTAATCATCGCCGCCGGAAAATTCCATGGCGTGATGGCCGCTGTTACCCCAATTGCCTGTTTGATAACTAATAAACGTTGATGGGCAAGCGTTGGCGTCAACACGTCACCATCAATACGGCGTGCCTGCTCGGCAAACCAGCGGATAAAGGAAGCGGCATAACCAATTTCACCACGCGCCTCAGCCAGTGGCTTGCCCTGTTCAGCAGTCAGAATCTGAGCCAGGGACTCTTTATTTTCCTGCATTAGATCAAACCAGGCCCAAAGCACATCTGCACGTTCAAGTGCTGTCTTGGCTTTCCAGGCTTTCTGTGCTTGCTGAGAACGAGCAATCAGCTGTTCTACAGATGCACGGTTATGGGATTTCACCCAGGCCAAAGTGGCTTGAGTTGCTGCATCTTTGACTTCAATATATTCACCCGTGGCAGGCTGATCGAAGCTGATATCAGGATGCTGTAATAAATCTCTATATTGTGCTTGAAGCATGATCATTACTCTTTCATTAGGCTGCGACAGACAGTGCAAACCCTTGTTTCAAGATAGCCAATCCCGCACGGAACTGTTCTGCCGGAATCGTGAGCGGGTATAGGAAACGGATTACATTACCATAACGACCGCAGGTCAGGATTAACAGACCATTTTGCATGGCATGGTTTTGTACAGCTTTTGCCTGTTCCGCAGTTTCAAGCTCAACCGCCACCATTGATCCCAGTGCACGAATATCTTTAACCATGCTAGATGACATTTTCAGTTCATGTAAAACATCAACCAGTTCTGCGCCTAGATCATTCGCTCTTTCACAAAGACCTTCTTCTTGAATGATATCCAGTACCGCATGGGCAGCCGCAACAGCAATCGGGTTACCTGCATAAGTACCGCCCAGTCCACCTGGATTTGGTGCATCCATGACTTCAGCACGACCTACCACGCCTGAGATCGGGAAACCGCCGCCTAGACTCTTTGCCATCGTAATCAGATCTGGCTTGGTCTCATAATAATCCATCGCAAACAATTTACCTGTACGCGCAAAGCCAGACTGTACTTCATCAGCAATCAGTAAAATGCCGTTTTGATCGCATAGTACACGCAAGCGTTTCAGGAATTCTGCAGGCACCACATTAAATCCGCCTTCGCCTTGTACAGGCTCAAGCACAATCGCTGCTACGTCATGCGCAGCAATATCTTCTGCGAAAATGTCTTCGATGCTTTGCATTGCATCATCTACGCTAATGCCTTTGGATTCCACCGGGTAACGGGCATGGAAAACACCACCAGGCATCACCCCAAAGTCGCGTTTATAAGGTGCAGTTTTACCGGTCATGGCCATCGTCATAAATGAACGGCCATGAAAACCATTACCAAAAGTCACAATGCCATGACGGCCAGTATGGGCACGGGCAATTTTAACTGCATTTTCGACAGCTTCAGCACCAGTCGAAAAGAATGAGGTTTTTGCAGCACCCTGGATGGGAGCGCGTGCATTGATACGTTCTGCCAGAGCAATGTAACTCTCGTATGGTACAACCTGATAAGCTGTATGGGTAAATTTGGTTAATTGTTCAGTGACCGCAGCAATAATTTTAGGGTGGCGATGGCCAGTATTCAGTACGGCGATCCCGCCCGCAAAGTCGATATATTGATTACCTTCTGCATCCCAGATGGTCGAGTTTTCTGCTTTCTCTGCGTACCATTGACACATGACCCCAACACCACGTGGTGTCGCCTGCTGTTTACGTGCATTCAGTGCTGAGTGTTTACTGTCCATTTTGTATCCTCATTCTTGATTCATACGTTGTAAATTTTGCTATCCGGATCTTGGGATAGAAATTTGCCAAAGACTGGCTGATATGGTTCATTTTGCGCTTTTATACGTATGAGACGAGAGCCACTTTGCAGCAGATGGAAGGAGCCAATTGGTCTATTTAAAACGAGTAAAATAGTCAAAATATAAAATTATTTTATTTATAAACAGTTATTTATATTTTTAATAAAAATTGGCTCCTTTTTAAATAAAGAAGCCAATTTAAAAATCCATTGCAAAAATTTAGGATAGGTCATCATGGATTAAATCCAGTCGGTTTAATCAATTAATCCATGTTGCAAAAACTTCGATTAACCCGGATAGATCCCGCGTTCCTGACGTGCCATTAAAATACGTTCACAAGCCAGAATATAAGCGGCTGTACGCAAAGAACATCCGGCCTGAACTGCTTTTTGCCATACATCCTGTACCGCATTTTTCATGCTGGCATCCATACGCTGGTTAATCTCTTCCTCAGTCCAGAAGTAGCTGGCCAAATCCTGAACCCATTCAAAATAGCTGACCGTCACGCCACCCGCATTGCAGATTACGTCTGGCACCACGGTAATATGACGTTCACTCAGAATTTCATCGGCCTCAGTCAATGTTGGACCATTGGCACCTTCTAGAATCATTTTGGTCTGAATATTTTGCGCGACCTGAGTATTAATCACACCTTCCAGCGCTGCCGGAATAAAGACTTCGGCGGGAATGGTCCAGAAAGCTGATGCAGAAATTTCATCGTTGGTAGAAAATCCCTGAATTTTATGGTGGGTATTTGAGTATTCAAGCAGCTTTTTAATATTAATCCCCTCTTCTTGATACAGGGTGGCAGAATGGTCCTGAACACAGATCACTTTGCTGCCATTTTCCTGGAAAAGCAGCGCAACTTCACTCCCGACATTACCGAAACCCTGTACACAGACCCGGGCATCTTTTAAATCCAGACCGATTTGCTGGGCAACTTCACGTCCGCTAATAAATACGCCGCGACCTGTAGCCTTACTGCGGCCCAAAGACCCCCCTAAATGAACCGGCTTTCCGGTCACTACACCAGTAATCGTAGAACCCGCATTCATGGAAAACGTATCCATCATCCAGGCCATGATTTGCGGATTGGTTCCAACATCCGGCGCCGGAATATCTTTTTGCGGTCCAATAATTAAATTGATTTCTGCCGTATAACGTCGGGTCAAACGTTCCAGTTCGCGCTTGGAAAGCTGGCTCGGATCAACTCGCACACCGCCTTTGGCACCGCCAAAAGGTAAATTTAGAGCAGCACATTTGATCGTCATCCAGGCCGACAGAGCCATCACCTCATCTAAATTGACATCTGGATGAAAACGCACGCCGCCTTTGCCTGGACCGCGAGTTAAATTGTGCTGAACACGATAGCCTTCAAAATGCTGAACCGTACCATCATCCATGATGACCGGAACATCGACAATCAAACTGCGCTTTGGGCGTCGCAGCATGTCCAGTCGTTCACTCAGCTCACCCAGATAAGGCGCTACTTTATCCAGTTGCTTAAGATAATTGTTCCAGGCCGTTGTACCTTGCTCGGTATAGGTCAATCCTTTCATCATCATGTTCATTCTATGATCCTTTTGTTATATGCAGTCGTATGTCCTGGCGGCTGCAACACATCTCTATTCGGCTGTTATGGCAATCATTGCTTGATTCAGGTCTTAGTTCAGCGAGCTCCAAACAAAATCAGTATCTAGATTTTCCGCTTTAGTTTTAATCGGTATCTGTGTATATTGCCTGCCCGCCTGTATGCTCGCATTCAAGCCGCAGGTACATGATCAAAACGCATACAAGACACTTTACAATGACTGCCTGATCAGACTATTTTGCACCTAGCAATACCGCTCTCACGAGAGCCATTTCAAATTTGTAGGAGAGAGCCAATTGCGTAGCTTGCTTGGAGATTATTTACTGCAGCGATTGCAGCAAGATGTCACAGGAACATTACAGATGCGCCTGTTCCGCTGCTTGCGTAACGCGATTATTGATAGCGTATTGGCTCCCAAAACCCGCTTGCCTGCATCACGTGATCTGGCTAAAGAGATTCAGGTATCACGTAATACGGTGTTAAATGCCTATGAACAATTACAGGCACAGGGTTATGTTGATGCCCGTACCGGTCAAGGTACCTGGGTAGTAGAGAAATTACCCGAATCCTTTTTGGTGAAGGCAGAACAGAATTCTCCTACTATTCCGGAAAAAAAAGCGCAGCAAAATTACAATCTGTCGCAACGCGGCTCCTACTTGCTCGGTTATTCCGCAGCTTCGCCTTATCAATGGGGAGCCTTTGTACCGGGTGCACCCGATGTAACCGAATTTCCGCATCATATTTTCAGCAAAATCCAAACGCGTTTGAGCCGTGAACCTCAAGTCAACAACCTGATTTACAGCAATGCCGGTGGCTCCCTGGAACTGCGTCAGGAGCTAGCGGAATATCTGAAAATTGCCCGTTCAGTGCAGTGCGATGCTGATCAGATCATTATTACCGAAGGCACCCATCAGGCAATTGACTTAGTCTCGCGTACTTTAAGCGACATAGGCGATGAAGTCTGGATCGAAGATCCGGCCTATTGGGGCGCGCGTAATATTTTACGAATTAATGGCGTCAATCTACGTTCCTTACCGGTGGATCAGGAAGGGATTATTCCCGATCTGCATCCCAAGAAACCACCTAAACTGATTTTTGTGACGCCGTCGCATCAGTATCCTTTGGGCTCACATTTAAGTTTAGAACGGCGCAAACAGTTAATTGCACTCGCACGCCAGCACAATAGCTGGATTGTTGAAGATGATTATGACAGCGAGTTCAGGTTCTCGGGCCAGCCTTATCCTTCTTTACAAGGTTTGGAGCCGGATTCTCCAGTGATTTATATGGGGACGTTTAGTAAGACCATTTATCCAGCTCTGCGCATTGGTTATTTAGTGGTACCAAAACAGCTCTTTTCTTCGTTGCGAATTGTGGCCTCGGAACTTTATCGTGGTGGTCACTTAATCGATCAGCAAACACTGGCTGAATTTATCCGTGAAGGACATTATGAAGCGCATATCCGACGGATGCGTTTATTGTACGGCAAACGCCATGCTTTTTTAATTGACCTGATTCGCCGACATTTAGGTGAAGATTTTCTGCATGAATACAATACCGCCGCCGGTTTACATCTGATTTTAAAATTGCCGAGCAGCAGTGATGATGTCTTGATTGCATCCAAAGCGCTTGAACTGGGAATCAAGGTCAGAGCCTTATCGCAATACTATACCAAACATTATTCCACCCGGCAGAAAGGATTATTACTGGGTTTTGCCTGTGTGAGTGAACAGGAAATTCTGGTGGCTTTCGGGATATTGTTAAAGTGCTTGCGTGAGCATGGAATTCGCACTTTAACTTAGTAAAAACTCAGGGATCAATACAATTATATTTTTAAAATCAAAAAGCTTTCATTTATTTTTAAAAGGAAAGTAAAACCTGCTTTAGCCTGATATTTTAGGTAGGCTTTATTTTTCTGTAAATATTGCCTGCTTATATTTTTTATCTCTTAAGCCAATTGGCTCCTTTGAATTGCTCAAAAATGGCTCTCGTCACTTTACAACAAAAAAGAGAAATTAACTGCATACATGAACAGCATGTAACCGTACTTTAATCAAAGTGTGATCCTGTCTATAGGGCTACAAGGATTTATTTTATTAAGATTAACTTAATATTGGTCAAGCACTGATGAATTCGGTTACAGTTTCAAAGGATAAGATAGCGTAAGCCAAATAAGGAATTTTATTGCCGCTACGCTATTGATATTAAGGGAAATTATATGGCAGAACATCAACATTTCTCCAGTTCCGAATCATCAAACGGCTTAAAAAACGGACTTAAATCACGCCATCTCACCATGATTTCAATTGCCGGTGTCATTGGTGGAGCACTCTTTGTCGGCTCCGGTAATGTTATCTATTCTGCAGGGCCGGCTGCACTCATTGCCTATACTCTAGGTGGACTATTAGTTTTACTCATCATGCGTATGTTGGGAGAAATGGCAGTACTGAATCCCGACAGCGGTTCATTTTCAACCTATGCAGATCGTGGAATCGGGCGCTGGGCCGGATTTTCTATCGGCTGGTTATACTGGTCTTTCTGGACGTTGCTCATGGGCTGGGAAGCCTTTGTCGCCGGGAAAATCCTAAATAGCTGGTTTCCATTTATCCCGATCTGGGGCTATATGCTTCTGGTCACTGTAGCACTGGTCTGGATTAACCTCCGTGACGTAAAAAATTTTGGTGAATTCGAGTTCTGGTTTGCCCTGATCAAAGTCATTGCCATTGTACTGTTCCTGGTATTTGGCAGCTTGGCTGTGATGCACCTGTGGCCTTGGGGCGATGCCTCTATGCTCGGTGGTACAACTCATCTAACCGCTCAAGGCTTTATGCCCAATGGCTTTTCATCGGTGATCACTGCCTTACTGGGTGTAATGTTTGCTTATATGGGAGCAGAGATTGTCACCGTAGCAGCAGCTGAAACCAAAGATCCAGCCAAGGAAATTCGTAAGGCCGCTAATTCAATTGTATGGCGTATCATTTTATTCTATGTCGGTTCAATGTTGATTACGGTTTGCCTGATTCCACACAATAATCCTTTATTGAAAGATCCGACCTGGGGTACGTATAGTGTGGCCCTTACCGCACTCGGTATTCCGGAAGCGCGCCATATTGTTAATTTTGTCGTGCTCACCTCGGTATGTAGCTGCTTTAACTCCGCACTTTATACCTGTTCACGCATGGTCTATTCCCTCTCGAAACGTGGAGATGCACCAAAGAGTTTCGGTTTAACCAACCGCAATAACAGCCCATGGGTAGGTGTCATCTTTTCAAGCCTGTTTTCTTTCGTGGCGATTTATCTGACTGCCACCGAAAGTATGAATATTTATGATGTCTTGATGTTAGCGACGGGTACCGTATCTTTATATGTCTATCTTGCTATTGCCATTTCTCAGCTTAAGTTACGTAAAAAACTGGAAGCTGAAGGACAAAATATTCCATTCAAGATGTGGTTATTCCCATGGCTCACTTATCTGGTCATTATCTTTATTGTCGGCGCTTTAATTACCATGATTATTGAAGGAACCTATTTTAAAGAAGTGGTTTATACCAGTGTGCTTGCATTATTTATTGTGGGCTTAGGCATCTGTGCACAAAAGTTTAACTGGGGTAAAGCCTCAGCCAAAAAGGAAAAGGCAGCACAGGCCAGAATTAATTTAAGTGATAATCTTTAATTTATTTCTATAGAAATTTTTTAAACACATCAGAATGAATAAATAAATGGAGAGTTAAAAAACTCTCCATTTATTTTATATACAAGCCCAGTAAAAAAGGCCTATGTATGTCTAGATTTTAAATCTCCGTTGATACCTCACCTTTCCTAATCAAATTTCACCTTTCAAGACCACCTCAGCTATCAAAGTGTAGCCAGAAGCTGTTTCATCAGCTTTTTCTGTTCTGGTTGCTCAACCTGATCCGTTTCAACGAATAATTGATAAATCTCGAATACATTCTGTTATGAAATGTTGAGTCCAGCCTCATTTTGCCTAAAAGCTTCTAATATATTTTTTCTTATATGGCCACAATCATTGGAATTGGAAAAGATATGAATCATTATCCTGAAACCCCAGCTTCAACTGAAACACAAGACCATCAACCGGGTGTGCAAACCAAAATGGACCCTGCACCGGAAATTATTAAACCGCATTATAAAGGCAGTGAAAAATTAAAAGGCAAAGTTGCCTTGATTACTGGTGGTGATAGCGGAATTGGCCGTTCTGTATCGGTCTTATTTGCTCGCGAAGGTGCCGATATTGCCATTTGCTATTTGGATGAAGATCAGGATGCACGGGACACCAAAAAAATGGTGGAAGATGAAGGCCGCCGTTGTCTGCTGATTCAATGTGATTTACAAGATCAAGATGAAATCAAGAAAATGGTGGAAAAGACCCTTCAGGAATTTAAAACGATTAATATTCTGGTCAATAATGCCGGGGTTCAATACCCGCAAGAAAGTATTACCGATATCTCGCCCGAGCAATTACTTAAAACATTTAATGTGAATATTCTATCGATGTTCCACCTGACTCAGGCGGTGATTCCGCATATGCAAGAAGGTGATAGCATTATCAATACGACGAGTATTACCAGTTATCATGGTCATGACCAGCTGATTGACTATGCGAGTACGAAAGGTGCCATCACCACATTTACCCGAAGCCTTTCCACCAATTTATTGAAAAATAAAACCGGCATTCGTGTCAATGGGGTCGCGCCAGGTCCCATCTGGACACCATTGATTCCGAGCAGCTTTGATGAAGAACAGCTCAAAGATTTTGGTAAAAGCACCCCAATGGGTCGTATGGGCCAGCCGAGTGAAGTAGCACCGGCGTATTTATTCCTGGCCAGTGAAGAAGCCAGCTATATTTCAGGTCAGGTGATTCATGTGAATGGCGGCAGTATTATTAACGGCTAATTTGGCACAGAAGATAGCGGTTCTAGCTGACCGTTATCTTCATCTATTTAATCTTTAGATTTTCATATTTTAAAAAATTAGGTTTTTATAAAATGATTCCAACAAATACTTACCCTTGTAAAAATAAGCTCTTGTTATAGTAATTTCAGCCAAACCTGATGAGGATATTAAGATGCCTAGAGGTGACAAATCAGCTTATACCGATAAGCAGAAACGGCAGGCCAAACATATTGAAGAAAGCGAAAAAGCGCGTGGGCTTTCTGAAGAAGAAGCCGAACGTATCGCTTGGTCGACGGTCAATAAACAAGACGGTGGCGGCAAGAAAAAGAAAACGTCCCCCTAAATAGAATTCATGTCGATGAAAGTATGGGACAGATACAAAGACCCTCTATAATTAAATTATAGAGGGTCTTTTACCATCAGCTTTAAGTAATATTTTCGATACGCTGCTGAGTCCATGCTGGCCAGATCTTTTGCAAGGTCTTTTCAAATTTTGCATTCTCAGTTCGCCATTGTGGATTTTTGTCCTTATCAATAATCAGCGCACGAACCCCTTCAATAAAATCGCCCTGCTCTAACCAGACATCCTGCAAGTCCCGTTCTAGCTGCATACATTTTTCCAGCGACAAATTCTGTCCGGCTTGCTGTAACTTCAGGCTGGTCTGTTTTGCCATCACCGGACGCTGCTGCAAAATGGTCAGCATTTTATTGGCCCATTCCTGATTAGTTGCACTACTTGCATGAGCAAGGCTCTGTTCAATCTCCTCCAGGTGTTGATAGCCAAAATGCTGATTAATCAGATCTGCACGTTTTTGCAGCTCGCTTTCTACCGGATGCGTAATATAGGAACTAATGATCTTTTGAATCTCAATCGGGTTTAATACCGGTGCTGCAATCAATGCTGCTTCTAATTCAGCAAAACGCTCACTCGGCACATGATAATCCACCAGATCCAGATACAGCGCATCACTGCTACTGATTTGCTCACCAGTCAATGCCATATAGACACCGACGTCATCCAGTCGGGACAGAAAATGGGTAGCACCGACATCGGGGAAAAAACCAATCGCAGTTTCTGGCATGGCAAAACGTGATTTTTCACTCGTAACTTTGATATGACAGGCTTGAGCCAATCCAAAGCCTCCGCCCAGTACATAGCCATCCATCATCACGATCACGGCCTTTGGAAAATTACGCAAGGTGCTCAGCATCTTATATTCAGTGGCAAAAAAATCCTGATATTGGGTATTGCCGGCCTGATAGCTGTCATACAGATAGCGGATATCTCCTCCGGCACAGAACGCCTTGGGACTGTTGGAATTGATCAGAACCGCTTGTACCTGTGGTTCATGCAGCCACTGATCGAGTTGCGCCTGAATGCCCTGAATCATCGCCAGGGTTAAGGCATTTAAATGGCTGGTGCGGTCCAGGCTGATAATGCCCAGCCCCCCTGCGACCCGAATCGCTAAATTATTTTCATCACTCATTCTTTTTGTTCCTATTATGAATTTCTTATTGATGGGTAAATTTGGCTGGGCGTTTTTCCACAAAGGCCTGCATGCCTTCCTTTTGATCGGAACCTGCAAAAATGGAATGGAATACCCGGCGTTCAAAGCGCAGGCCTTCAGCCAGGCTCACTTCAAAGGCCCGATTAATTGATTCTTTAATCATCATCACGGCAGTAAGCGACTTTTCAGCAATTTTCTCGGCAGCTTGCAGGGTTTGTTCCAGCAATTCTTCCTTGGCAAAAACCCGAGCGACCAAACCACTTTGTTCCGCTTCCTGCGCCCCCATCTGCCGTGCAGTCAGGCACATTTCCATGGCTTTGGCCTTACCAATCGCCAAGGTTAAACGCTGGGTCCCGCCAATGCCGGGCAACACGCCTAAGGTAACTTCAGGCAAACCAAATTTTGCATTATCAGCGCAGTAAATAAAGTCGCACATCAATGCCAGCTCGCAACCACCACCCAAGGCATAGCCGCTCACTGCGGCAATTAAAGGTTTACGGCGCTGCGCAATCCGGTCGGCCAGACTAAAAAAATCGTCCAGATAAATTTGCGGAAAATTCAGATCTGCCATTTCTTTAATATCGGCACCAGCAGCAAAAGCTTTTTCCGAACCGGTAATCACGATACAACCAATTTCGGGGTCTTTTTCCAGCTGATCAAGAGCCTGATTGACCTCGACAATCAGCTGGTTATTCAGTGCATTTAACGCCTGAGGACGGTTTAAGGTAATCAGTCCAACACCGTTACATTGTTCGAGTAAAATGGTTTGCCATTGCATGATAAAAATCCTTTTTAATTCCTTATAAACTGCGTGCAATCACCAGACGCTGAATATCGCTGGTGCCTTCATAGATCTGACAAATCCGCGCATCCCGATAGATGCGTTCAATCGGAAAATCTTTCAGATAGCCATAGCCACCAAAAATTTGTAGCGCCTTGGAACACACGCGTTCGGCCATTTCCGAAGCAAATAGTTTGGCCATGGAGGCTTCAGTCAAACAGCTTTCGCCAGCTTCCTTTTTACGTGCAGCAAAATGAACCAGTTGGCGTGCTGCTTCAATTTCAGTCGCCATACTGGCCAGCCTGAACGAAATCGCCTGCTGTTCAAAAATCGGTTTGCCAAAAGCCACGCGATCATGCGCATAGGCCGTTGCTTCTTCTAAAGCGGCACGCGCCAAACCAACGGCTTGTGCTGCAATACCGATCCGCCCGCCTTCCAGATTGGCCAAGGCAATTTTTAAACCTTCGCCTTCGGCACCGAGTCTTAAACTTTCATGAATGCGGACATCGGTTAAGGCAATCTGACAGGTATCCGAAGCATGCAGGCCGAGTTTTTCTTCCACCCGAATCACTTCATAGCCAGGTGTGTCGCGCGGCACTAAAAATGCACTCATGCCTTTTTTGCCCGCGCCTGGATCAGTCACTGCAAACACAATAATCATCCCGGCATTGTGCCCTGAGGTAATAAACTGTTTGGCGCCATTCAGAATGTAATGATCGCCATCCTTGACCGCCCGGGTTTTAATCGCGGCAGCATCCGATCCGGTATGTGGTTCGGTTAAGGCAAAGGCACCAATCATTTCACCTTGGGCCAAAGGCTTTAGAAATTGCTGCTTTTGCTGTTCCGTGCCGAACTTGAAAATCGGCACACAACCCACCGAGTTATGTACGCTCATAATCGCGGATGTTGCACCATCGGCCGCAGCGACTTCTTCCAAGGCCAGAACATAAGCCAGCGTACCTGTGCCCGAGCCGCCCCATTCTTCCGGAATCAGCATGCCTAAAAAACCCAGCTCTCCCATTTGGGCCAAGGCATCTTTGGGAAAGATGCCTTTTTGATCCCACTCGCTGGCAAAGGGTTTAATCTGTTCCTGGGCGAAGCTTTTGGCCATATCCTGAATCAGGTGTTGTTCTTCCGTTAATTGCATCGATGCTTCCTTCAATCTCTTTATTTAATCTTCTTATTCAATCTGTTGGCTTTATGAGCTTATGCAGTTTTGGATTGCTGCTTGTTGATTTCCTGATTGCGCAGTAAAAAGCGTTGAATTTTACCGCTTGGGGTTTTCGGCAATTCGGTCACAAATTCAATCAGACGCGGATAGGCATGCGCAGATAAACGCTTTTTCACAAATTGACCCAGCTCTTCCTGCAGCTCGGCAGTTGCAGGAGAATGACCAGCCAGAATCACAAAGGCTTTAATGATTTCGGTCCGCTCGGGATCCGGTACGCCAATCACCGCCGCTTCAATCACGGCATCGTGTTCCAGCAAGGCACTTTCCACATCAAACGGCCCCACCCGATAGCCCGAGGTAGTAATGACATCATCACTACGTCCCACAAAACTCATACTGCCATCGGCATGAATTTCCGCGGTATCTCCGGTTAAATAGTAGTGGCCGACAAAGGGAGATTTACGGCTTTCTTCATAGCCAGAGAACCACATCATCGGAGATTGGCTGATATCAACCGCTAAGATTCCCGGGACGTCAGCTGCTAATTCATGCCCCTGTTCATCGACAACGGCAATTCGGTAACCCGGGCTGGCAAAGCCTGCCGAACCTGAACGGACCGGATGTTCCAAAGCATGATGATTACACACCACCATCCCGACTTCGGTCTGGCCATAATGGTCATAAATCGGCACATCTAGCACCTCTTTAAACCAGCGGATCACTTCCGGATTTAACGGTTCTCCCGCACTGCTGACAACACGTAACTTACCGCGTAGTTTTGCCATTTGAGCAGGATCGGCCGCCATCATCATGCGATAAGCAGTCGGTGCACCAGCCAGATTGGTAATGCCATATTCCTTGACAATTTCGCAGACACTTTCCGCACTGAAAGTGCCTTCATAAAACAGGGTCGAGTGTCCAAGCATTAAGGGACCGGTAATACCGTAGTACAAACCGTAGGCCCAGCCGGGATCCGCAATATTCCAGAAAGCATCTTCAGGAGTTAGACCAATCGCATTTTGCATATAGCTTGCAAAAGCAATCAGCGCTTTTAAAGGGACTTTAAGAGGTTTCGCTGGTCCAGTAGTACCGGAGGTAAACATCAATAAAAATGGATCATCGACATTCAGGATTTCCAGCTCACAAGCTTCAGCCTGACGGTTTAATACCGTCCAGAAGCTGAGGTCGTGCGGATAGCGCTCTTCCTCAGTTTCGGCATGTACCGTCACAATCGGTGGACAGTTGCTGATCTCGGATAATTTGTCCCGATTCGCCAGATCAGTCACCACCAGCTTGCTTTGCGCCAGCTGAATACGATGCTCGATGGCTTTGGGACCAAAGGCCGTAAATAAGGGTTGATAGACAGCACCAATCCGCCAGGTTGCCAAAATAGTAATGATCAACTCGGGAGTACGTGGTAATAATCCGGAAACGCGGTCGCCTTTACCAATGCCTTGAGACTTTAAAAAGTTGGCAAACTGGCTGGAATATTTTTTGAGTTCGGCAAAACTATATTGTTCTTTTCTGCCATCTTTACCATGCCAGTATAAGGCAATGGCATCGGAATCGGCATGACGGTCACAGCATTCATAACAGGCATTTACTGCCTGCATGGAACCGGAGAGATACTGGCTTGCAACCGTATTTAAATCAAAGTCTTGAACCGTTGTTTGATAATCTAACATGTTAAACCTCAGCCTGAATTTATCGTTATTACTGACAAGGTGTAATTATTGAAGCGAATCCTTGCTCCATCTGAATCTTTTAAGTTTTAAGCATTTGGCGTGGTGTATTGATGCATGATGCTGGAGAAGTCCAGATGGGCATCTCCTTCCTGACAGAGCTGTTGATAGAGTTTTTGTACCATGCTGCCGAGTACAACCGGCTGATCCACCTGTTGCGCTGCATCGACCGCCAAACCTAAATCTTTGAGCATCAATTGTGCGGCAAAACCGTCGGTATAACCCCGCGATGACGGTGCATTGGCACAAATATCGGGCCATGGATTATAAATTTCAGAACTCCAGCAACGTCCAGTGGAGCTGTTGATTACCCCAGCCAGCGCCTGCGGATCAATACCCAGTTTGGCTCCGAGTGCCATCCCTTCTGCTACCGCAGTCATGGAAATGCCCAGAATCAGGTTATTACAGATTTTTGCTACCTGTCCTGTTCCCACCGCACCACAATGCACCAGATTTTTACCCATACAGCCGAGAACTGGTTTGACCGCCTCAAAGGTGGCATCATCTGCACCGACCATAAAGGTTAAAGTGCCATCTTTGGCACCTAAAGTACCGCCGGATACCGGTGCATCACAGACGCGAATCTGCTTGGCCTGCGCTGCTGCGGCAACCTCCTGAATGGTTTGCGGGTCAATGGTGCTGCTGTCGATACATAAGCTGCCCGCTTGAAGCACCTCCAGAATACCGTGTTCACCTAAATAGACTTCACGCACATGCTTGGCGGCGGGCAACATGCTGACCACGATCTCCGCCTGCTTCGCGACAGCTTGTGGACTGTCGCAGACGATACCGCCCCCTTCTGCAAAATGCTGTAAAGCCACTGCACTTAAATCATAACCAAAAACCTGATGACCGGACTTGAGCAAGTTTTGCGCCATGGAGCCGCCCATATTGCCTAAACCAATAAATGCAATCTTCATGCTGATGCTCCTTAACGCAGACTGATCGTGGTATTAACACCTGTGGTTTCCTGGTCATCTTCAAACCAGCGGCTGGTAATGGTTTTGGTCTGGGTATAGAACTGCACCGCCTGTTTGCCATAAGGACCTAGATCACCCAGTTTTGAACCGCGTGAACCGGTAAAACTGAAGAAAGGCACAGGGACAGGAATTGGAATGTTGATGCCCACCTGACCGATATCAATCTGGTTCTGGAAGGTACGTGCCGTATTGCCATTCTGGGTGAACAGTCCCACGCCATTACCAAAGGGATTGGCATTAATCAGCTCAATGGCCTGCTCTAAAGTATCGACATGCATGATCGCCAGTACCGGGCCAAACACTTCTTCTTTATAAATGCGCATATCGGTCGTAACCTGATTAAAAATCGTTGGCCCGACAAAATTGCCTTTTTCATAGCCTGGAACCTGTACATCACGACCATCCAGCAGCAGTTCAGCGCCTTGTTCAACGCCACTGTTAATTAAATCGATCACACGTGCTTTGGCACGGGTTGAAATCACCGGTCCCACATCGGTATTCGGTTCATGTCCGGCATTCACCTTTAAGGTTTTGGTTTTATTGACCAGTTCATCGACCCAGTGCTTGGTCTCACCGACCATCACCGCCACCGAAAGTGCCATACAACGCTGACCTGCTGCACCAAAAGCTGCACCGACCAACGCATTTAAGGTCTGTTCTTTATTCGCATCTGGCATTACCACGACATGGTTTTTAGCGCCCATCATAGACTGCACACGCTTGCCGTGCTGGCCTGCCAGGTTATAGACATGCGTACCGACCGCGGTTGAACCAACAAAAGAAATCGCTTTAATGTCGCGATGGGTACACAGTAAATCGACCACTTCTTTGCCGCCATGTACTACATTCAGTACGCCAGCCGGTACACCGGCTTGAATCGCTAACTCAACCAGCATCATGGTCGATAGCGGATCCTGTTCTGAGGGTTTTAATACAAAGGTATTGCCGCAGACAATCGCCATCGGGAACATCCACAGTGGAATCATCGCCGGAAAGTTAAACGGGGTAATTCCTGCACAGACACCCAATGGTTGCTGCAAGGTATAGGTATCGACACCGCGTGCCACACCTTCAATATACTCACCCATTTGTAGTGAACCGATCGAACAGGCATGCTCCACCACTTCCAGACCGCGCTGAATATCACCTTCGGCATCGGCCAGAGTTTTCCCCTGTTCTGCTGTTAAGACCTGGGCAATACTTTTTAAATTCGTACGAATCAGATCCTGCAGCTTCAGCATGATGCGCATGCGTGCCTGGATCGGGGTTTGGCGCCAGCTAGTAAAGGCATTTTGCGCAGCCGCAATCGCAGCATTGACTTCTTCTGTAGTAGCAAATGGCACCTGCCCCAAGACTTCCTGAGTGGCAGGATTAACAATATCTTGCCAATGGCTGGTTTTTGATTCGACAAATTCACCATTAATGAGAAGTTTTGCGGTGGTGAATCCGGTACTTTGCTGTGGATGAGAAATGGCGTTCATGGTCGCTCCGTGCTGGTTTGTTATTGTCGTTGTATCTGCCTTTACTGGCTTTTATTTAACGTATAATTTTTACGCTGTTTCAGCAGACTAACAAAGAACACTTTGACCACCAATAGAAAATGATGCACGATGATTGTGCAAATTTGCACAGGGATTTAACAGGATGTTAAATAGAAGATGAAAGTGGATTGGGATCATTTACGTTTCTTTTTAGTTTTGGCACGTGCTAAAACGCTTACCAATGCAGCACGCTTGATTGGGGTTGAACACAGTACCGTGGCACGGCGGATTCAGGCCCTGGAAAATACCCTCGGTACTCAACTGTTTAAGCGCGAAGCCACCGGTTATGAACTGACCTCGGAAGGTCTGGCACTGGTACCGCGTGTGGAACAGATGGAGCAGTCCTTTATCCAGATTGACAAGCGCCACGACCCTTTGCAAGGTCGGGTCCGGATTGGTGCGCCAGAAGGTTTTGGTACGGCATTTTTAGCCCGTCTTTTGGCAGAATTTTCCCAGCATTATCCTTTGCTGACCATTGACCTGATTCCGGTACCGAAAGCGATCAAACTTTCACATCGAGAAGCCGATATTGTGATCGCGATTGACCGGCCCAAATCTGGCCCCTATATCATTACTCGTTTGTCTAACTACTGCCTGAAACTGTATGGCAGCCAGCATTATTTACAGCAAAATCCGGAAATTAAAAAACTGGAAGACCTCAAACAGCACCGTTTTGTCGATTATATTGATGATCTCGTCTATAGCACTGCACTGTATTCGCTGGAGCGTCTTCCCTTGCAGGTCAGTGCCTGTTTTCGCAGTAATAGTATTCTGGCGCAGGAAATTGCGGTTCGTGCAGGTGCTGGACTGGCCATTTTGCCGAAATTTCTGGTCAATGATAAAAGCGAACTCAAAGAGGTTTTGGGCGATCAGGTCAGTTTTACCCATACTTTCTGGATGCTGACGCTGGTCGATCTGCAACATGAACCAAAAATTAAACTGGTCTGGGATTTCTTGCGTAAACAAGCCGATCTTCAGCAAGACCTGTTAATGGGCAGATGAATATTGAACACACTGTTCACTTTGCAAGGCTACGTACTTTAGTTAAATCAACTGAAACAACAACGTATCGATACAGCAAATGAACGTATCACAACATTCCTGACGCTCATGACTTGTTAAATTAACAGTCGATCATTCGCGATGTTTTTTAATGAGCTACAGGAAAATAATATGAAAATCTTGATGGTACTGACTTCACATGACCAGCTGGGCGATACTGGCAAAAAAACTGGCTTCTGGTTGGAAGAGCTAGCTGCGCCTTATTACACCTTTGTCGATGCAGGCGCAGAGGTAGTTTTGGCTTCTCCTGCAGGTGGTCAGCCACCATTAGATCCAAAAAGTAATGAGCCGGATGCGCAAACCGAAACCACCAAACGCTTTGAAGCAGATGAGGTGGCCATGCAGGCTCTTGCCAATACACATAAACTGAGTGAAGTTCTCAATCAGGATTTTGATGCCGTGTTCTATCCAGGTGGTCATGGACCACTATGGGATCTGGCCAAAGACCAGAATTCCATTTCTTTAATTGAGCAAACCTTGCAGGCAGATAAACCTGTTGCGCTGGTCTGTCATGCTCCGGGTGTCCTGCGTGATGTGAAAGATGCCGAAGGCCATTCTATTGTAGAGGGCAAGACAGTCACCGGTTTTACTAATACCGAAGAAAACGGCGTAGGCCTAACCGATATTGTGCCATTTTTAGTGGAAGACATGCTGAAAGAAAAAGGTGGGAAATATTCCAAAACTGAGGACTGGCAGGTATACGTGCAACAAGATGGTCTGCTCATTACTGGACAAAACCCCGCCTCTTCTGCTGCAACGGCTGAAGCTTTATTAAAATTATTAAAGTAGAAGTTAATCTAAAATTCGTATTAACCTTTTAGATCGCTTCTTTTTGAATAAGAAAAACCCTGAATGATGCAAGATTATTCAGGGTTTAATTTATCTATTTATTCCCAGATTTAGTTCGCTTCAACTGCCGTTGAGGCAATATGCTGAGCCAGTAATTCTCTGAGTTTAAACTTCTGGATTTTTCCCGATGGGGTCATCGGAATATCCTCCCAGATTTCCAGGCGTTCCGGAAGATACTGCATAGCCAGATTATGAGTTTTCAGGAAATCTACCAGCTCATTAAAACTTAACGGCTTTGTCTGATCTTTCAGCTTGATGATTGCACAAGAACGCTCGCCCATTCGCTCATCTGCATAAGCCACTAAAGCTACTGTGGCGATATTCGGATGCTTATAAAGTAGTGATTCAATTTCCGCGACCGGAATATTTTCTCCACCACGAATAATCACATCCTTCTTACGTCCGCAAATCCGAATATAGCCATGCTCGTCCTGATAGGCAATATCCCCAGTATCAAACCAGCCTTCGGCATCCGTATCATTCAAATGTGGACGTTTTAAATAACCGCCAAAATTTGAACAGGTGCGGATCATCAAACGCCCGGATTCATTCACGGCTTTGGTCTGACCTTTTTTATTCACGATCTTGATTTCAACACCAGGTAAAGCGATGCCATCCGTATTGAAAGAGTGTTCATCCTCATCTTCAGGTCGGGTCAGCGTCACTGCACCACATTCGGTCATACCCCAAGCGGATATGACTTTAACGCCCAGAATTTCCCGGGCTTTTTGTACCAATGGCCCCGGAATGGGTGCACCAGCACACAGGAAAATTTTTAGTGAATCAACCTTGTCATGCTGTTCCGCCACGGTATTGGACAGGTCATTCAGGAATGGGGTCGAGGCCATGGTGAAATTCACCTGATGCTGATGAATTAGATCCACTGCTTTGGCTACATCCCAGCTTGGAAACATGGGACAACTTGCAAGCTGATTTCTTTGATTTTTATGGTCAGGCCTTAAATAAGCTGGCTTTTGATGATGTGGTTACCCTAATTCATCTGCTCAATAAAGTAAATGATGGTTTAAAAAGTATTCATCTGCATAAAGAAACGGATCAGGAATAAACAAATAGAAATATAGCTTTAATTGAAGAATATAAAAAAGAGCCTGAATTCAGGCTCTTTTTTATAAATTGAAATTATGCCTTTTGTGGATCGTATTGACGGTCTTTAATGAATATCCCGGACACTGCACCACACAAGAAATAGGCACCGCCCATAATCAGGAAGCCCAAGCCAATTGAACCACCACTGGCTGCTGCGCCAATAATCGCAGGCGCAAACATGGCCCCAATACGCCCTGCATTATAGGCACCACCGACTGCTGTACCGCGGATTGACGTCGCAAAGCTTTCAGTCATATATGTGGCATTAATCGCATACGGAATACCATAGAGAAAGCCGAAGAAAATCAGCAGATAGGCAATATTATCGGGGGTGTTGAACAGCACAATCACGGGCAGGAAAATCGCCGTTCCAATTGCTCCAAACGAAAAGACAGCGCGTCTACCCAGACGGTCTGCAGCAAAGCCCGCCAGAATTTTTCCGAAAATCATGGCTACATAGGTACCAATCATATAGCCTGCCATGGATTTAAAATTCATGTGCAATTCAGATTCCAGATATGCCGGCATCCAGTTGTTTACGCCATAGTAGCCAAATTGCAGAAAACCGGCCGTAAAGATCCACAAAATAAACATTCTGCGATTCGCAGGATCCGCGAAAATCTCTTTGACTGTGCTTTTTTTGGCGGGTTGCTGTGCTGTGATTTCAGCTGGAGCATATAGACGCTGCAAACGTGCACGCTGCCAGGATTCTGGCTCAGGAACCAGTTTCTGGATAAAAATCGCCATAACCGAGGGAATAATGGCAATAAAAAACAGGGTTCGCCAGCCATATTCTGGAATGATCCAGCCTGCCAGTACAGTGGCCACAATATAACCGACGGTCCATCCTGCCTGTAAGGTACCTAAAACCGTGGTGCGATATTCAGTTGGAACATATTCAGCCATGAGCGTATTGGCTGCAATATATAAAGAGCCTATGCCAAAGGCAGAAAGAAAGCGTAAAACAGCAAATTGTTCAAAGTTCTGTGCAAAGCCTAAGGCTGCGGTCAATATGGAAAATACCAGAATCGAAATGACTACGGTACGTACACGGCCCAGACGGTCACAGGCCCAGCCACCCATAAAGCCACCAATCGCCATACCTGCTAAGGTAAAACTGCCTAGTGTACCGGCCTGAAGATTACTGAGACCAAACTCTGCTTTCAGGCTATTTAAACTGAAAGACAACAGCAACATGTCCGCGCCATCTACCAGTAAAGCCAGAAAGGCGAAAATAAAAGCAATTTGCTGCGTTCGTTTGGTCGTAGGTTTAATCTTTTCTAATTCTCTCGCTAAATCCGTCATATTTAAATCTCTGTTTTCCTATCCTTAGGTTTTCATGATCTTTTATATTTAAAGCTATTCCGCTAATGAATATGCTTTAAGGCTAATCCGTTTTTAATTCACTTGATTGACTCCTTTTTTAATCCTGTCTGGGAGATCGCTTTTTCCTTTTTATCAGTGACCTCTTGTTCTTCGTTCATACTTATATTTGCATCAGGCTAAAGAAAATAAGATGAATATTCATCATTTTAGATGTTTTATTTTGTTATACGAAATTTATTATCATAAAGTTGATTGTTCTTTCATTTTCATATAGCTTTAAAAAGAGGGATAAGAACGATATGTCATTTGAATATGATCGAACAGGGAGCGTAATAATGGGTGCCTTAACAGGATTTCGTGTACTGGATTTAAGCCGGATTTTGGCTGGGCCCTGGTGTAGCCAGATTCTGGCTGATCTGGGTGCAGAAGTGATCAAGATTGAAAAACCGGATCATGGGGATGATACCCGTATCTGGGGACCACCTTGGCTTAAAAACAATCAGCAGCAAGATACCCATGAATCGGCTTATTACCTGTCAGCCAACCGTGGCAAGCATTCGGTTGCAATCGATTTATCTACACCTGAAGGTCAAAGTATTATCAAAAAGCTTGCTGAACAAAGCGATGTAGTCATTGAAAACTATAAAGCCGGTTCGTTGAAACGATATGGGCTGGATTATGAAAGTCTGAGTCAGCTAAATCCGCGACTGGTATATTGTTCTATTACCGGTTTTGGCCAGAACGGTCCGCGTGCGCAAGAGCCGGGCTATGATTTTATCGTTCAGGGAATGGGCGGCATGATGAGTGTCACTGGCGAACGTGACGATCTGCCCGGTGGTGGCCCGCAAAAAGCAGGTCTGGCCTTTGCCGATTTGACCACCGGCTTATATGCCGCAATTGCCATTCAGGCGGCTTTGTTGTCCCGTGAGAAAACCAGTGAAGGTCAGTATATTGATATGGCGCTGTTAGATACCCAAGTTGCTTCCCTCTCTGTTCTGGCCATGAATTATCTCACCTCAGGCAAAGTACCCGGTCGCTTCGGAAATGCGCATGCCAATATTGTGCCCTATCAGGTGTTTAAAGCCCAGGAAGGTGAATTTATTATTGCCTGTGGTAACGATCTGCAATTTCAAGCTTTGTGTCAGGCCGTTGGTCTGGCTAAGGTGGCAGAAGATCCTCGCTTCTTAAAAAATTCTGGACGTGTTACACATCGTGAAGAATTGACCACAGTTCTACAGGCTCATTTCTATACTAGACCGGCAAAAACCTGGGTGGATTTAATCCATGCGGTTAAAGTGCCGGTAGGAATGATCAATGACCTGAAACAGACTTTGCAAGAAGAACAGGTATTGGCACGCGATATGGTGATTCAGATGCCGCATACTTTACGTGAAGATTACACCTCAATCGGTTCACCGATCAAACTCTCCAAGACACCGGTAGAATATAAAAAGGCACCCCCTTGTCTGGGTGAAGATACCGATGCCATTTTGAGTCAATATTTAAGTTCTGCTGAAATAGAAGAACTGAAAAGCAAAAAAGTCATCCAGCAGCGATAAGCCTGCAAGCAATAAAAAAGGAATCTTTCGATTCCTTTTTTATTTTAAATCTAATGGACTAGATCATTCCTTAACAGGCTTTGGCGCTCGGCTGAACAGTACGAGGCAGCTCGCGACGCAGAATTTTTCCTACTGCAGACTTTGGTAATCCAGCCACAAACTCAATGTATTTGGGCAATTTATAACTGGTCAGTTGCTGCTTCAGATAAGTCATGACTTCATCTTGGGTCAGAGTTTCATCCTGTTTCACAATAAATGCCTTGGGTACCTGTCCAGACTTTTCATCATCAATACCAATCACTGCACATTCCAGTATTTTAGGATGTTTGGACAGCACGCCTTCCAGCTCATTGGGATAAACATTAAATCCGGAGACCAGAATCATGTCTTTTTTGCGGTCCAGAATGGTGATATAGCCTTGTTCGTCCATACAACCGATATCACCTGTCAGGAAGAATCCATCTTTGGTAAATACCTGTGCTGTTGCTTCGGGTTGCTGCCAGTATCCTTTCATTACCTGTGGACCACGTATGGCTATTTCTCCAGCCTGATTAAGCTCTACAGGTTTTCCTTCATCATTCAGAATCAGAATTTCAGTCCCTGCCAATGGCAAGCCAATCGTGCCACTAAATCGCCGGCTTAAAGGCGGGTTAAAAGTTGCAGTTGGTGAGGTTTCAGAAAGTCCGTAGCCTTCATAAATCTGGCAGCCTGTGACCTCATACCATAAATTTGCCGTATTTTTTAAAATCGATGCTCCCCCGCCAGTTGTAGTTTTCAGGTTTGAATGATCCAGCTCACGAAAACGTGGATGATGTCCCAGTGCATTAAACATGGTATTCACCCCGGGGAAAACAGTGGGTGGATGTTTCTGGTATTGATCCACCAAAGCATCCAGATCTCTCGGATTTTGGATCAGGACATTAGCGAAACCTCGGCTCAGACCATAACTAAACAGGCAGATAGTAAATCCATAAATGTGATACAGCGGCAAAGCACAGAATACATATTCATTTTCAGCGGCATAGCGGTCAGCAAAATGGCTGATAAATACGGTACTGTTCTGGGCGATATTAAATAAAATATTGCGATGGCTTAGTTCTGCGCCTTTAGAAACACCTGTGGTTCCTCCCGTGTATTGCAGAATGACCGTATCTTCCTGATGCTGTACAGGCGGTTCAAAATCAATAATCTTTACCTGATTTATTGCCTGTCTAAAGTCAGAAAACTGTTTATCTGGATATTGTGCTGCCTGACTATAAATAGCACTTGGCTGCTCTTGAATAAAATCCAGCTGATGCGTCGAAATGACATATTTGAGTTCAGGACATTCATCTAGTGCTGTTGATTGCTCCAAAGTCTGTCCCAGGATAATCAAGGCTTCTGCACCTGAATCCTGTAGCTGATGATAGAGCTCGCGCTGGGTATACATGGGATTGACATTGACCAGTACATAACCGGCCCGAATAATGGCAAAAGTAGCAATTGGATATTGAATAATATTCGGTAACATTACCGCAATACGGCTGCCAGCAGTCAGCCCAAGACTCTGTAAATAGCTTGCCAGTTTCTGACTAGACATATCGACATCTTGATAGCTGAATTTGCGATCCAGATAGATAAATGCGGTTTTATCCTGAAATTTCACCAAATTCTCAGCAATTGTCGTGCTCAGGGTTTTCTCAGGATCTGGCCGGGTAAACTCCGGATTGATATTCCACTTTTTATATTCTTCCATCCATGGCTGACTGCTCATGACTATACTCCTGTCCTGGATTTACATTTATTTTGTATTATTTAAACCATAAGATTTTGATTCTAATCAAATATTTTTAAACCACTTTCTGCTGTCTCGATTCAACATACTGATAGTGATAACCGCTACGAATAAAATGCTGATTTTTATCCCTAAATGAATGAGCATAATCCGGCCAGACCAAAGTCAGCTGGCGACTGACCGGGTCCAGATACCAGCTTTTACAGCTTTCCGATAACCAGACACTACCTTGCGAAAGCTGCTGTAGATCCTGCATATAGCTATTTTCAGCCTCTTGATCTGCTTCAAAGACCTGAATCTGTTCCTGCTCAAAAAACTGCAAGGCATCCAGTACCAGATCAAACTGGGTTTCCAGAAAATAAAGCGCTGAATTATGCCCACTGCCTGTATTTGGCCCATTCAGAATGAACAGGTTTGGAAAGTTATGTACGGTCGTTGACTGATAACCCTGCATACCGCTGGACCATTGCTGCTCCAGGCTTAAACCCTGTTTACCTACCACCTTTGCGGCATAGGGTGGACGCGCTGCTTCAAATCCGGTGGCAAATACGATGATATCTGAAAAAAATCTATTTCCAGCCTGACTTAATACACCGTCTTTCGTAACTTCTGCCAATGCTGAGTCTTCAAGTGTGACATGCGGTTTTAAAAAGGTTGGATAATAATCATTAGAAAGTAATAAGCGCTTACAACCAGGTTCATAATTCGGCGTGAGTTTGTGCTGTAATTCAGGATCTGAAATCTGATGTTTTAAGAATTGCAGGCAGTTTTTCTTGACCCGCTCAATCTGGCTTTTCAGATTACGGCGCTGGGCAAAATTGTATTCATTGCCCCAAAACAAGGAATGTCTTAAGGCTGACATACTGTCCGGATCTTTGCGGAAAAGCTGTTTTTCTGACTCAGAATAAGGTCGGTCTGGTCGGGGCAAAATATATGGTGCACTACGTTGCAAGACGGTCAGGCTTTTGGCCGTTTTGGCAATTTCCGGCACAAGCTGGACGGCAGAAGCACCAGAACCCACCACAACGACATGCTGGTTCTCCAAATTTATCTGATGATTCCAGCGTGCGGAATGCATCACCTGGCCTTCAAATTCTTCCAGCCCCGGAATTTGCGGGAGATGCTCATCAGCCAGATGTCCGGTTGCGGTAATTAAAATCTCAGCCTGATACAGACCTTTAGAGGTGTGAATTTCCCAGATGCGTTCTCGTGCATTCCAGCTGGCTTTTTCGAGCTGAGTATGAAAATCGATATGGGGCCGGATATTTTCCTGATCACAGCATTGAATTAAATAACGCTGAATTTCTGCTCCGTGTGGAAAGACCCGAGACCAGTCCGGATTTTTAATAAAAGAGAAAGAATATAAATGGGAAGGTACATCACAGGCGACCCCGGGATAGGTATTGTCACGCCAGGTTCCGCCCACTTCTGCTGCACGTTCAATGATTTTGAAATCCTGGATGCCCTGCTGTTTAAGGCGGATTGCAATGCCTAAACCACCAAAACCGCTGCCTACGATTAAAATCTTGCTGCGCTGTCCTTGAGCTTGCATTATTTATCTCCTTTAAGGCATATAAGGCTGAATTTTTTGATTCACCGGATATTGTTCTGGATGCTGGCTAAACTGGTTTACCAGTTGCACCACTTCTGCTGGCGCTTCGATATAGAGCGCATGTCCTGAAGAAATTTCGATATAACGACTGTTCGCAATTGAAGCAAACAGCAGTTTAGCTTGCGCTACAGGCACCATGCGGTCTTCACGGCAAGCCACAATCAACGTCTCTGCACGAATCTCAGGCAAGATCGATGTAATATCAATGCGATAATTCAGTTCACGCTGTTTGGCTGCATCTAGTGAAGGTTTAACAAAGCGTGCCAGATCCAACACCTGCTGTTCGCTTCGTGCAGACAGATAATCATCGCTATACAGGCAATAATTGACAAAATGAGGCAAGGCCGCAGATTGTTCAGCAAATAATTGCTGCCAAATGACAGTACGTAGTTGTTGCACCGAGCTGGTTTTGGCCCAACCGGCTAACAAGATCAAACGCGCTACGCGCTGTTTTAAACTGGCTGCCACTTGTGCAGCAATCACGGCACCGAGTGAATAGCCTACCACTGTAATGATTTCATCTTTTGCAACTGCATGCTGAATCAATGCTTCAACCTGTTGGCTAAAATCAGTCACCTTTAGATCAGCTTTATTCGGGGTATGCAAATCAATGGATAAAACCCGCTGATGAATACCCAGCATCGGAAAAATATAGCTGAAATGCTTGTCGGTATTTCCACCGGTGCCATGAATCAAAATAATAGTCGGAAATGGAGAGCGCTGTCCGACTTCATGAAAATTAAGCTGCAGATCAGCATAAGGACACTGTCGAGTAATCATGTCTAAATCCATATAGACTCCTGATCTTGTTGTTTTATGGTTTATTCAATATCCGAGAATAAATCTCAATATTTGAATTGGGTGAGGATGCAAAAATTATTAAAAAAGACCCACGACACGAGTATCGTGGGTCAAAAGGTTTAATCGAATTTGAACTCTTCAGGTTCAAGTAAAAACAGGCTTTCACCGCCCGCCTGAATATTGGCAAAGTGGGTTGAAGTTCTTGGCAAAATACGCGCAAAGAAGAATTGTGCAGTTTTGATCTTGGCTGCATAGAACGGATCAGTATTGCCTTCTTCAATTTTCTGCTGCGCAGTAATTGCCATTTTCAGCCACAAATAAGCGGACACGACATAACCAGAGAAATATAGGTAGTCAACTGATGCTGCCCCAATTTCATTGGCAGACTGTTGAGCCTGCTCCTGAATGGTTCTGGTTAATTTCAGCCATTGTTCAGTCAACTGGCTGACTTGTGCAACTTGCTGGCTGAACTGGACATGTTGCTGATGCTCTTTTACAAAGCCCTGAATTTCATCGGTTAATGCGGTCAGCAAACCCAATTTTGAGCCCAGCACTTTACGCGCCAGCAAGTCAATGGACTGAATTTCAGTAGTTCCTTCATAGAGGCTGGCAATACGTGCATCACGGGCAATCTGTTCCATGCCATGTTCAGCAATATAACCGTGACCACCGAAAATCTGCATACCATGTTTAGCCGCTTCTATGCCGGTTTCGGTCATTAATGCTTTGGCAATAGGGGTTAATAATGCTAGACGGTCTTCAGCTGCTTTCTTTTCTTCCGGGCTGTCAGTGGCTTCAGCGATATCGGCATAGGTCGCCAGATAATATGCAAGTGCACGTGAACCTTCTGCAAACACCTTTTGAGTCAGCAGCATGTTACGTACTGCCGGATGCACGATAATCGGATCTGCAGGTTGGCCTGGCGCTTTCGCACCTTCAAGTGAACGCATCGCCAGACGGTCTTGGGCATAAGCCAATGCCCCCTGGTAAGAAGACTCTGCTGCTGCCAAGCCTTGAATGGCTGTACCGATACGTGCCGAGTTCATAAAGGTAAACATGCAGTTCAGGCCGCGATTTTCAGGCCCAATCAGGAAACCTTTGGCATTATCAAAATTCAGCACACAGGTCGCGTTACCGTGAATGCCCATCTTGTGTTCAAGAGCGCTACATACCACGCCATTACGGGAAGCCACATTACCAGCTTCATCCAGATTGTATTTCGGCACAATAAACAGCGAAATACCTTTGGTTCCCGCAGGTGCATCTGGCAAACGTGCCAATACGATATGCACGATATTTTCCGCCAGATCATGTTCACCGGCTGAGATAAAGATTTTCTCCCCACTGATGCTATAGCTGCCGTCTTCATTTGGCACTGCTTTGGTACGGATTAAACCTAGGTCAGAACCGGCATGAGATTCAGTCAAGCACATGGTTCCAGTCCAGCGGCCTGCAATTAAAGGTACCAGAAACTTCTGTTTCTGTTCATCGCTACCATGATGCTCTAAAGTACGCATCGCACCATGGGACAGGCCTGGGTACATGCCCCAAGACCAGTTGGTTGCAGTGATAATTTCAGAAATGGCAATACGGTATAAAGTCGGAAAACCCTGACCGCCATATGCTTCGTCACCAGTTAATGAGGTAAAGCCGAGTTCTACATATTTGTCATAAGCTGCTTTAAACCCATCCGGGGTGGTTACGACGCCATCCTGCAAACGGCAACCCTGCTGGTCGCCTGTCGCATTAATCGGTAGAAGTTCGTTTTGGCAAAAGTCCGCAGCGACTTCCAGATATTGCTCCATAATATCCATAGAAACCTTGTCAGCGAATTTTGCATAGCCCTGATATTTCTGTTCAACGTTTAACAGGTCTTTCAGGACAAACTTCATGTCTTTTAATGGCGCAATATAATTTCTCATCGTAATTCCCTTGTATGAGTTCTAATTTGTATATTTATGACAATTAATTTCATAATACGAAATTATGTTTTAAATCCACTATAATATAATTTAAAGAATAAAATCTAGTCATTCAATGAAATTTCCCATTTAAAAATAAAAAATATACAGGATGAAAAAAGCCATTCATGGTGGAATGGCTTTTCTATTCAGCGACTTCACTAAAGTTGATTAACGTGGAAAAAATTGAGCTAAACGTTGCTGAACAATCTGCTCTGCCTCCTGCATGATATTTTCGATCAGCGCCTGACAAGTCGGAATGTCATGAATCAATCCCATCACTTGACCTGCAGTCAGTACACCAGCATCAATATCGCCATTTTCTAAAGCGAGCTTGCCTTTTAAACCGCTGACATAGGGACGAATCTGTTCAAATTGCAGGTTTGGATCTTCACTCATTTTAACCACTAGATCAGATACCGCATTTTTGGCAACACGGGCGGTATTCCTGAACTGTCGATATAGCAGATGCGTCGCCCTTTCATCATTATCGACATAGAACTGTTTGATGTTTGGATGGATCGGCGCTTCCTGAGTGGCACAAAAGCGTGTACCCATATTGATGCCTTCAGCACCTAAAGCCAAAGCTGCGACCAGACCACGGCCATCAGCAAAACCGCCACTGGCCACAATCGGCACAGTAAGCTGATCCGCAGCGGCAGGAATTAAAATCAGGCCAGGAATATCGTCTTCGCCCGGATGCCCCGCACATTCAAAACCATCAATCGAAATGATATCCGCACCGATTCTTTGTGCTGAAAGCGCATGACGGACGGAAGTACATTTATGAATGACAATAATGCCGTGTTGCTTAAACGCCTCAATATGTTCATGTGGCTTGTTGCCTGCTGTTTCTACGATCTTGATACTGCTTTCAATGATCGCCTGTCGGTATTCTGCATATGGCGGCGGATTCACAGCGGGCAATAAAGTCAGATTGACTGCAAAAGGCTGATCGGTCATTTCTCGGCAGCGTGCAATTTCCTTGACCAGGGCTTCAGGCGTCGGTTGAGTCAATGCCGTTAATGTTCCCAAACCACCAGCATTAGATACGGCACTGGCCATTTCTGCGGTACCGACCCACATCATGCCGCCCTGAATAATTGGATAACGAATGCCTAAAAGCTCGGTAATACGGGTCTGAATTTTCATAAATGCTCTCCTTAGCATCCGGTAAATTGTACAGGGCGTTTTTCGATAAAAGCCTGGACACCTTCTTTATAGTCCTGACTGCTCAGAGCCAGATATTGCAGGTTTTGTTCCAGCTCCAGTTGCTGGTCCATGTTATTTTCAGCACTGCGTTGCAAGGCCTGTTTGGTTAAAGCCAGCGCATAAGTCGGCTGTTGAGATAATCGCTGTGCAATGTCGTCGATATAAGCATCAAATTCTGTATCTGGAAGCATTTTCCAGATCATGCCCATTTCGGCGGCCTCTTTGGCATGCACCGGTTCGCCCAGAAAAGTGAGTGCCATGGCACGTGCATAACCGATTAAACGTGGCAACATCCAGGTGCCACCGGCATCAGGAATCAAGCCAATTTTAGAAAAAGCCTGAATAAATCGGGCACTTTCCTTGGCAATGACCAGATCACAGGCCAGTGCGATATTGGCACCTGCACCGGCAGCCACACCATTCACTGCTGCAATCACCGGTTTGGGACTCTGGCGGATCAGGTTAATCAAGGGATTATAGTATTTGGCCAGCGAGCCTTGCGGTGGCAAAGGCACATTGCCGAGCTGTCCAGCACGTTCTTTTAAATCCTGTCCTGCTGAAAACGCCCGGCCATTACCGCGAATCACAATCACCCGAATATCCGGATCTTTATTCCAGTTTTTCAGCACCTGCTGCACTTCCTCATGCATTTGCCGGTTAAAACTGTTGAGTGAATCCGGGCGGTTAAAGCTTAAGGTCGCGACGCCTTGCTGAACCTGAGTTTGAATCGTTTCCCACATCATCAATTTCCTTATTTTTCCGGTATCCCTACAATTAATAGCCTTTATTGACATCTACCTGATGGCATAAATCCAGCCCGAGATTTAAGCGTCGGTCATTTTCCAGAATCTGTTCCACTACCACAGACATGGGTGCATGTGAGGCGACATGTGGCGTAACTACGATCTTTTCATGCTGCCAGAATGGATGTTCAGCAGCTAATGGCTCCTGTTCAAATACGTCGATAATTGCACCACGTAACTGGCCGGAATCCAGTGCATTGAGTAGATCCTGCTCGATTAAATGCTGACCCCTTCCTACATGAATTAATGCTGCTTGTTCAGGCAACTGCTGAAATAATTCAGCAGAAAGAATGCCGGTATTTTCTTCAGTGAGTGGCAGCAGATTAATCAGGATCTGACTTTGGGCCAAAAACTCGGAAATTTGTTCTGATCCGACATAGCTTTTGACCTGAGCAATCTCTTTTGGGGAATTGGACCACCCAGACACCTGATAGCCCATGTCGGCAAAACGTTCTGCCACATAACCGCCCATATGGCCAAGGCCCATAATCCCGATCTGGATATGATAGCTATAACTTTGGCGATACTGCTTCCATAGCTGCTGCTTTTGCTGCTGGATCATGCGGTCAAAATAACGCTGGAAATACAGTACGCCCCACAGCAGATAATCAAACATGCCTTTTTGATGATGTGGATCCAGTACCCGGCAAACGGCTTGATCTGGGCGTACAGCATTTAAGTTTAAATGTTCTACCCCAGCAGCAATTGAATGAATCAGACCAAGTTCTGGAAGTTGCCGGAGTTTTTCCAGATCTGGAAACCACGAAGCTGCTGTGGTCGCCAGTTCTGCTTCCGGGCTGTCCAATGTACAAAAACTGCCCTTAGGGGCATATTTCTGAAAAGACTTCACCAGAATTGCTTCAATATTCGGCACCGTACTGGATATCACAATCATGATGCATACTCCGTATATTGATGCTCAATCAAAGACAAAGCGGCCTGCCAGGCACGCTGTAAAATCGGTTCAACTAAAGGACTGGCGAACTGCTTGGCGGTTTTAATTCGGACTTCTTCTGCTGGATAATGCAATTCAGCACCACCGCTTAAGGCCTTCACCTGTGCCTGACAGGCACGCTCCAGAAAATAGATTTCATGAAAGGCCCGTGCAATCGTTTCGCCAGCCGTTAAAAGTCCGTGATTGCGCAAAATCATGGCGCGATGCCTGCCCAGGTCCTGAATCAGTCGCTCCTGCTCATCTGTTGATAGTGCCACGCCTTCATATTCGTGATAGGCCACATGCTGATAAAACTTCATGGCGTGCTGGGAAATGGGAAGAAGTCCGTGTTTCTGTGCAGAAACTGCTATGCCATCTGCGGTATGCGTATGAATAACACAGTTCAGATGAGCATGTGCTTCATGAATTGCGGAGTGGATGACGAAGCCAGCCATATTCACCGGCTTGTCCTGTTCATAGCTTTCTACGACCTGCCCTTCATGATTAATCTTGACCAGCGTTGAAGCACACATTTTTTCAAAAGCGACACCATACTGATTAATCAGAAAACAGTCAGGCTGATCGGGAACTCTTAAACTGATGTGAGTATCAATCAGGTCCGTCATCCGGTAATGCGCGATAATGCGATAAAGCGCTGCGAGTTCACAACGTGCCTGCCATTCAGCATCTGTGACGAGATTTTTTATTGTCATCGTTCCATCCTGGAAAAATATAGCATTTCGATCACTATCTGTTATATCATAATTTCAGAAAAACAGAATATTATTTCATAAAGCGAAATAAATCATTACAAGGAGTTGATATGCCAACCTCACAACTAAACGGACTTCAATATCTCACCGCAATTAAAAATGGGGAAATTCCCAGTTCAGCCATGAGTGAAATTATTCCCATGCGCCTGACTTTAGTTCGCGAAAACTATGTGGAATATGAGGTGCGTCCTGATCAGCGCCATTACAATTTACAGGGTGGAATTCATGGCGGCTTTTGTGCAACGGTTCTAGATAGTGCGACTGGCGCTGCCGTGCACACGACAGTAGATGCAGGTGTGAGTTTCTCGACCATTGACCTGAATGTAAAAATGCTGAAAGCGATGAAAAGCGGCGAAACCTATACAGCTATTGGTGAAGTTATCCGGATCGGACGCAATGTATTGACATCAGAAGGCAGAATTATCGATAAAGAAGGTAAAGTTTATGCCTTTGGTTCAGCGACTTTATTGGTTACCAACAGAACTTGACCATCAATAATAAAGATCCTTGAAACCTGTACCAATGTCAGTCAATTAATAAGTTGGCTGACATTTCCTTTTTTAAACTTATGAGGTTGTTTGATACGCGAGAACTTCATCCGCAACTGTCTGAGGCAGGACTACTTTGTAAAATAATAGTTTCTGCGATATATCTGATTATTTATGGTTGTGGACGAGTTTTGCAGTTTAGAGCATTGCTCCGCAAGATGGTTTTCTTGCGAAGCTTCGCCTCTCATTTTGCCGAAACAAAAGTAGCGTAGAGAATTTGAGTTTGATTTAAAAAGAGCTCTAATACTCACCAAATCTTTGCTGTATTTTTTATTTAAATATAAAAATCCCAATAAAAAATGCCATGCATATCATAGATACATGACATTTAGGCGATCACTAAAACTGTTATGCAGCTTCAGGGTTTTCAATCACCATCGCCAAGCCTTGACCCAGACCGATACACAGACTAATCACGGCATATTTTTTACCGGTACGCTGTAACTGACGTGCAACGGTTAAAGCCAAACGCGCACCCGAACAGCCCAGTGGATGACCAATGGCAATCGCACCACCATTTGGATTGACACGCGGATCATCCAAAGCGACATCCAGACCTTTCAGGCAAGATAATACCTGACTGGCAAAGGCTTCATTAATCTCGATGACATCCATATCATCTAGCGTCAAACCAGCACGTTGTACTGCCTTTTTAATCGCTTCAATTGGGCCTGCACCCATGATGCGTGGCTCAATGCCAGCGGCTGCAGAAGACAGGATACGAGCCAAAGGTTTTAAGCCATACTGTTCCTGAACTTTTTCACTGCCGATAATCAGTGCTGCAGCGCCGTCATTGATTCCTGATGCATTACCCGCTGTTACTACACCACCGTCAAATAGCGGTTTTAACTTGGATAAAGCTTCAAATGTCGAAGATGCACGTGGATGCTCATCCTCAGTAATTTGTTTAGGCGGCAATTTGCGTCCTTGAGAAACTTCAATCGGGGTAATTTCACCTTCAAAGAAACCTGCCTCTTTCGCTGCCTGATATTTTGCCTGTGATGCAGCGGCAAAGGTGTCAGCCTGTTCACGGCTAATACCGAACTCTTCAGCCACATTATCACCTGTTTCAGGCATACTGTGCGCGCCAAACTGATCCGTAAATTTACGGTTCGGGAAACGGGTACCAATTGTGGTGTCATAAATTTTGGCATCACGTGAATACGCGCTTTCTGCTTTGCCCATCACAAAAGGTGCGCGGGTCATGCTTTCTACGCCACCGGCAATGTACAACTCGCCTTCACCTGCAGTAATGGCACGTGCCGAATCAATCACAGCACCGAGACCTGATGCACATAAACGGTTTACCGTCTGACCTGGAACTGTTACCGGCATACCCGCTAACAACGCTGCAAAACGTGCCACATTACGGCTGTCTTCACCGGCCTGATTGGTGCTACCAAAGATTACATCTTCTACATCTGCTGCCGGGATACCGGTTTTTTCCAGCAGGTTTTTAATGACTGTAGCTGCCAGATCATCTGGACGTACGCTTGCCAGACTTCCTGCATGGCGACCGATTGGTGAACGTAAACCATCATAAATATATGCATTTAACATGAGTGTTATTCCTTTCACTTTCTAATTAATGTGTTGTATGAACAAGTGGTAGACCAAGCTGAACACGGCGACGCAACCAAGGACTTGAACGGTAACGCTGGTCACGGGTAATCGCAGTCATACGATCCAGAATTTTTAGAATTTTTTCAGCTCCCAGCACATCCCCCCATTCAATTGGACCATATGGATAGCCAAGGCCTAATTTCACCGCGATGTTGATATCTTCCACCGTTGCAACGCCTTGCTGGGCAATATCACAGCCGAGATTCACAATCATTGCCAAAGCACGTTGAGCCACAAAGCCGACGCTTTCCTGAATTACACTGGCGGTCACACCATCCAGATTGAAAATCGATTGGGCTGCTTTTACCAGCTCAGGTTGGGTGACAAAAGTTGGCATCAAGGTACGGTGTTTATGCAGACCATATAGCAGATCGATACACACCACTTGCTGAGGTGCCAGCTGATAACGGACAGCGGCTGAAGTTGCATCTTCACCATAAGTGGCAATCAGGATTAAAGCCTCTGCTGAAGGTGTCTCAGTTTGCTCAATCTGGATATTGAACTGCTGCAGATATTGCTCAAGTGCCTGACGGTCTTCGTCATATTCGGTGCCTAGCCAGACTGATGGATATTGACTTAACTTTTCAACCAATGCTGGAGCAACATCACCTTCTTTGCTACCCGAAGTGTAATCATAGAAACCTTTACCGGTTTTACGACCTAACTGCTTGGCAATAAAACGCTGACGGGTAATCACGCTTGGACGGTAACGTGCTTCTTCATAATACTGATGATAAATCGATTCACTCACCGGGTGCGAGACATCCATACCGGTCAGATCACCTAATTCAAACGGCCCCATTTTGAAACCGATTCCGTCACGGTAGATCCTGTCAATATCATAAAATGGTGTGACATTTTCATTCAAAATTGCATAGGCTTCGCTACCAAAGGCACGGCCGGCATGGTTAATGATAAATCCTGGAGTATCTTTTGCTTTGACCGGACGATGCCCCATTTTAATCGAGAGCTGGGTTAATGCTTCAATAATGTCAGCACGGGTATTAAAGCCTTCAATCACTTCGACCACTTTCATGAGTGGTACCGGATTAAAGAAGTGATAACCGGCCACACGTTCTGGCTGCTCACAGTTGGCAGCGATTGCACTGATCGACAATGAAGAGGTATTGGATGCCAGAATCGCTTCTGGTTTTATCATTCCTTCCAGTTGCTGCATCAGTTTTTGCTTGATTTCCAGATTTTCAATAATCGCTTCAACAATCAAGTCACAATCTTTCAGGTCTTCTAGCTGCTGCGCAGTCGACAGATGAGCAATATCTTCAGCGGCTTTTTCATGGCTGAATTTACCTTTATCTGCTAAGGTATTTAATGTTTTGGCCAGTTTATCCTGTGCCTGTTCGGCTGCCCCTTCTTTGGCATCAAACAGTACCACATCATGACCAGACTGAATCGCGATCTGGGCAATACCTGCACCCATCGTGCCTACACCAATAATGCCGATTTTCTGAATCTGAATACTCATGCTTATCGTCCCTGATAATTCGGTTTACGTTTTTCAATAAAGGCCTGCATGCCTTCTTTTTGATCTTCGGATGAGAACAGCATCTGGAAAGACTTACGTTCCAGGGTAAGTCCGGCATTAAGCGGCACATCTTCAGCCAGTAAAGCCACTTCCTTGATTTGTTCAAGCGCAATTGGCGGCATTTTTGCCAGACCTTCAGCCATCTTGATTGCTGTTGCAAGGGTTTCGCTGTCTTCCGTTACTTGAGACACTAGGCCAATCTGATAAGCTTCCGGCGCTGGTATCAGACAACCCGTCATGATGATACGCATCGCATGGAATTTACCCACGGCACGGAATAATCGCTGGGTACCACCGGCACCCGGCATGACACCCACTTTCACTTCAGGCTGACCAAACTGGGCGCTTTTCCCGGCAATAATAATATCTGCATGCATCGCCAGTTCACAGCCACCACCAAGTGCATAACCGTTTACAGCTGCAATCACCGGTTTTGAACACTGTGCAATCGCCTGCCAGTAACGTTCAGTCCGGCGCTGCATCATTTGAATGGTTTCTGCATTGGCCAGTTCTTTAAGATCGGCACCTGCTGCGAAATCTGTTTCACCACCGGTAAGAATAATGGCACGTACATTTTCATCGTCATTCAGTTGCAAAAATGCCGCCGCAAGTTTCTGGCGAACTTCTGTATTCAGGGCATTTTTCGCTTCTGGTCGATGAATTTTAACCATCGCTACATGTGCTGAAACTTGTTCTACTTGAACGACCTGTTCCATTAAAATCTCCATTTATTTTGTATAGCGAAATTTTATTTTATATAAAACTAAGGTTTCTCAAGCTATAAATCAAGGATTTTTAACTCCAGAATTCAAAAAAGTTATTTTTTACTAAAAATAGAGTAAAAACTCTTGTTTAGATGGTTATTTTGTGATTAATTGATTTCGCAATACGGAATTAAATATTTTAAATGCAATCTGATTATCCATTTAAATGAATAATCACCATAAGGCAGAACTTAAAATTAATTTACGAAATCAAATTTTCCAGCAATGAGATGATTTTGATTTAGCGTAATAAAGTGAAAAATCGAATGTAGCCTGATAATAAATACAGCGGCTGTAGCGTTCAGGAGCAAGTCTGTTAAATCAGGAAAACTATGTTTCCGTGAGGAAGAAAAATGGATTTAGCGGTAGCAGAGGAAATGCTACTTTTAATATATAGAGGATATAAGAATGACAAGCGATACCATCGTAACAGGAGACAATAAAACCGATGTCTCCTCCACGGATACCATCAAACAGGCGCCAAAACGTCTATGGATGACGGCTTTTGTCTTTGCTTTTCTGATTTTGCTCTGTGACGGTGCAGATATCGGGATTCTGGCTTTCAGCCTGACCAGTCTGAAAGCTGAATGGGGCCTGACTTCTGTACAGGCGGGTGCTTTAGGAAGTTATTCTCTTTTGGGTATGGGGATCGGAGGTTTTATTGGTGGATGGGCATGCGACAAATTTGGACGTGTCCGCGTCATTGTACTGGCCACCATCGCCTTCTCGATCTTGTCAGCCTACTCAGGTTTTGCTCAGTCTTATACTGAATTTGCAATTTTACGTACTCTTTCTTGCTTGGGTTTAGGCTGTTTATATATTGCCTGTAATACCCTGATGTCAGAATACGTACCGACCAAATACCGTACTACTGTACTGGCAACATTGATGACTGGTTTCACTTTAGGTTCATTGGTGATTACCATGATTTCAGGCTGGATTATTCCTGAGTTCGGCTGGCGTATGCTGTACTGGATCACAATTGCTCCATTAGCTTTGGGTATCCTGATGCACTTTATGGTGCCAGAGCCAGAATCATGGAAACGTGTCCGTGAAATGAAAAGAACTGGTCAGATTGTGGATAACGATACCAAAAAAGGTAATCCATACATCACCATTCTTAAAGATAAAACCCATGGCAAGATGTTTATCTTGTGGTCTTTCAGCTCCGGTTTCCTGTTATTTGGTTACTTCGGTGTAAGTAACTGGTTGCCAAGTTATCTTGAAGCTGAATTAGGCATTAAGTTTAAAGAAATGGCACTGTATATGGTGGGTACATTCATCACCATGATTTTTGCCAAAATCATTGCAGGTTATGTTGCTGATAAAATTGGTCGCCGTATTGTGTTTGCTTTCGGCACCATGGGAACAGCGCTATTTATCCCTGTCGTGGTGTATATGCATAATGCCGATAACATTGGCGTACTGATGCTAATCTTCGGCTTCCTGTACGGTATTCCATATGCCATCAATGCAACCTATCTAACCGAAAGTTTCCCGACTGGTGTTCGTGGTACAGCGGTGGGCGGTGCATTCAATATTGGTCGTATCGGTGCAATCTTCGCGCCAATTACGATTGGTTATCTTGCGATGCATGGTTCGATCGGTACAGGTCTGTTGGTAATGGGTGCAGCATATTTCCTATGCGGTTTGATTCCTGCCCTGTTTATTAAAGACCGTTTATACGATCCGCAAAAAGCAGAATAAACCCTACTTCGGAAGGCAGGTCAAATCGCTGCCTTCCTCACTTCAAATATTTACAACACGTCAGTATAGAAAGGTCTCCTTTCATTCAGGATTAAAAATTTCTTTAGGGATTAAGAAATGAAAAAATTAGTTTTAGCGACATTATGTGGTATTGCTTCAGCACAGGCATTTTCAGCAGAAGCTTCTGAAGACCGTATGCAATTTCTTGAGTCACAGTTAAAGCAAATCCAGGCAGAACTAGAACAACAAAAAGCCGCGCAACTTGCATTAAAGAACCAGCAGGAACAAGCCAAAGCGCAAGACTCTAAAACGCTGAGTTCAATGGTAGATAATGTCGATGTTTATGGCTTGATCCGCTTTGATGGTGCAGTCGATTTCAAAAGTACTACTGAAGCCCGTGGCCGTACCATTAACCAGATTAATAAAGTACCTTTTACTGAACCGGATTCTGTACGTTCCGATTTTACTGCGGCTGCCAGCCGGATTGGTTTCCTGGCCAAAGATCTAGGAGGCAATCCGAATGTTTCTGCTCGTTTAGAAGCCGACTTCTGGACCAACAATGGTAAAGGCGATGGTGGATTACGTATCCGTCATGCACACTTAAAATACTATAACTTGACGTTTGGTCAGGCCTGGTCATTGATGTCAACACCAGAGATTAGCACTGAAGCTGTCGATTACAGCTTGTTCCTGGGTGGATCAGTCCTACGTACGCCTCAGGTGAGCTATGCTTTCAAACTTGATCCAGAAAATACCTGGAATGTCGGTCTGGAATATATGGCCGGTGGCGATCGTTCTTCTGCTTTGCCTGCATTAACCACTAAATATGTTCATCAATCAGGCCCTCTTCATTTATTAGCTCAAGGCTTTGTCAATCAAAAGCAGGCGCAAACAGATACAGGTGATATTGAAAAAGTCGGTTGGGGTGTAGGTCTTGGTGGACGTTACCGTTTTGATGATCAAAACTCGATCCAGGGGAACTATTTCCATATGGTCGGAGATCAGCGTATTGCCGCTTTCTTGACTCAAGGATCAACAACTGATGGCGCTGCCTGGGGTGGAGATTATTCGGTTGATACAGCCAATAATGAACTTTTACTGAATGAGTTTAACAGTTTAAATATCGGATTTACGCATAAATTTACGCCGAAACTACGTAGTAGTATTAATGCCAGCGTTGTTGATTTTGATGATTCCAGCGACTATGCACGCGCGAATCCTGAAACCAATAAACGTTTAACGGACTATGTGGCCAACGTGATCTACTCTCCTGTTCCAAAGATTAATCTCGGTGCAGAATATCATCATGGTAAGCGTGAAACCTTTGACAACAAGGAAGCAGATATTTCACGTATCAACCTCTCTGCCAACTATAGTTTTTAAAGCCTCAGGAGACAAGGATGTCAGCCCAAGGGCAAATTTCACGCCGTTTCATGTTCATGATGGCAATGACCTGCGCACTCTGCGCAGGTTGTAACTATTTTAACCAGCCCTTGATTTATTCTATTGCAGAGGATCTGCAGATCAGTGTGGCTCAGTCTGGCTGGACTGTAGTACTGACCCAGATTGGCTATGCCACCGGATTATTTTTGTTTGTCCCTTTGGGTGACTTGTTCGAAAAACGGTTGTATATCTGCAGTTTGATGTTCTGTACCGGATTGGCACTTATTGGGCTTTCAGCCAGTACCAATCTGCATATGTTGTATGGCTTTACCCTGCTCGCCTCTTTTTGTTCGATCACCACCCAGATTCTGATTCCTTTTGCCGCCAGCCTGTCGCAGCGTGATAAAAGTGCCGAAGTCGTTGGCCTGCTCATGAGTGGTGTTCTGGTTGGTATTCTGTTTGCCCGTACCGTGGCCGGACTGATTTCTACTTTATGGTCCTGGCATGCGGTGTACTTGTTTAGTGGTTGTGCAATTCTTCTGCTGAGTCTGGCCATGTGGTTCCAGTTACCAAGCGCTAAGAGCCAGTTGCAGATGAATATATTGCAAATTTATCGCTCACTATTTACCTTTGCACGCACAGAACCCATGCTGATCCGGCGTAGTATGATCGGAGGTTTGGGTTTTGGCATGCTGAGTATTATCTTTACTACCATGACTTTTATTCTGGCTGAAGCACCTTATCATTTTAATGATTTCCAGATTGGCCTCATGGGCATTGTGGGGGTGGTCGGCATCTGGTCCTCTCAGTGGACCGGTAAAATGATTGGCAGGCATCGGGAAAAATGGATTGCGCATCTGGCTACGTGCGGACTGATTCTGGCCTGGATTCCTTTATTCTTTGCCCAGAATTATTTATGGATTTATATCTTGGGCTTAATTCTGGCTTATTTTGGAATTTCCTGTTTGCATGTCTTGAACCAGAATCTGGTCTATCGAATTTCAATGCAGGCTCGCTCGCGGATTAATGCCATCTATATGACCTGTTATTTTTCAGGTGCCGGTCTGGGTGCATTTTTATCGCTGCATTTATGGAAAAGCTATGGCTGGTCTGCCTGCGTCATTTTAGGTTTTATTTTTGCCGTGTTGATCTTTTTGATTAACTATTATGATTTAAACCAAGAAAGAAATTTAGCCAATATTCAGCCTGAGCCTTAGATACTGTTAAAAACCTTTGGGGTTAAAAGCTTATTTTTTTATCCCGCTTTCTGTACCGAGCATAAATTATAGAGATGATACGCTGATAAAATAGAAAAATTCTTTAAGCCTGTTTAACGTTTCCTTTCTATCTGAAGAGCGGTTGAAAATATTGATATCTTAACTTTTAGAGTTAATTCAATTTACTATTTTCCATTGCGAGATAAACAGGCTTCAATTCAGTTAAAGGTGCAGGTTTTGCATAAAAGAAGCCTTGTAGCAGATCACAACCCTGTTGATAGAGTAAACTGGCTTGACTTACGGTTTCGACCCCTTCCGCGACAACTTCCAGATCCAGCTGATGGGCTAGATGAATAATCGATTGCACAATTGCAGCATCCTGACCATCGAGGGTCAGCTCTTCAATAAAACTACGGTCTAACTTGATTTGATTAATCGGCAAGCGACGCAGATAACTGAGACTCGAATAACCTGTGCCAAAGTCATCAATGGCGACCTGTACACCTAAAGCACGCACTGCTTTCAAAATTTCTATGGTTCGATCTGCACCATTAATGATGACACCTTCCGTGATTTCAATTTTAAGTAATTCCGGCGGTAATTGACTGAGTTCAAGTGCATGTTCAAGCACCTGCAAAAAGCCTGCTCTACGGAATTGCAAAGGAGAAATATTCACCGATACCGTGATCTGGCTATTGTGTATCTTGTTCCACTCGGCAATATCTAAACAGGCCTTTTCCAATACCCATTGACCTACGCTAATAATTTGCCCGGTTCTTTCTGCCAGCGGAATAAAAATCGCTGGGGAAATATAACCCTGCTGTGGATGGCACCAACGGATTAAAGCTTCTACGCCTGTCACCAGTCCAGTTTCAGGATGAATCAGCGGCTGATAGAACAGGTCAAAATTTTCCTGATTGATCGCTTCCATGAGTTCCAGACGCAGATTGGTATAGTCTATTTCTGCGACAGGCTGCATTCTGGTTTTTTCATACCACTGCCACATATTACGACCTTGTCTTTTGGCTTCCTGCATCGCCAAAACAGACTGATAAATCAATTCAGAAGAATGATGAATTGAACTGTCATCTGCCACGATACCAATACTGGCACTTAAATGTATTTTGTACTGATCGACAATAAACAGCATGGAAAGAAGATCAAGAATTTCTCCGGCGATCGCCTCGACTTCAGTGTGCTCATCTGTCCCTGAGAGCAGTAAAATAAATTCATCTTCAGCAAAGCGGCATAGCACATTATTGCCTTGAACAAATTTTTGCAGCCGCTCGCCCACACTTTTGAGAATCTGGTCACCCACCAGATGACCTAAGCTGTCGTTGATATTTTTAAAGTCGTCCAGATCTATATACAGCAAGACTAAAGGTTGTGAGCTCTCGTGCTGTACTTCAAAAATATCTTCCAGAATCTGTTTGAATGCATGCTGGTTCGGTAAACCGGTTAAATGATCATGAGTATGCTGATGCTGAATATATTCTTCGTGAATACGTTGCTGGGTAATATCTTCCTGAATCCCCAAAAAATGGGTGCAGGTTCCTGTCTGGTCAAAAATAGGACCTATGGTTAAACGATTCCAGAACCAGCTGCCATCTTTACAGTAACTTTTTATAGTCACCTGAATTTCTTTTTGTTCTTTGACCGCTTGCTTGAGTAATGCAATCTGATCCGGATCAGTATCTGGACCCTGTAAGAAAAAACAGCTTTGTCCTAATACTTCTGCTGCTGTATAACCGGTGAGCTTTAGAAAAGCTGGATTCACATACACCATTAGTCTTTCTTCAGAAACATCGGTAATAAAAAGACTATTCGGACTGGCCTCTACTCCACGTTTTAATAAGCGTAGAGACTCCTTGTTTTCACGCGATACAGTGATATCTCGTGCAATACCAATAATACCGGTGACTTTCTGATTTTGAATAATCGGTAAATTGGTCAGATCCAGCCATAAGATATCGCCTGCAACATTATAAATTGGAAGTTCATAATGTTGAGATTTACCTTGCGCTGCTTCTGAAAATGAAACATTCGCAAGTTCATGGAATTCGGGCGGTATGAAGGCACAATAGTGCTGACCATGAATTTGCGCTTTAGAAAAACCTGTAATTTCTTCGCAAGCAATATTGGTATTAAGCACATGTCCCTGCAGGTCAAGTTCAAAAATAATATCTGGATGATAGGTATAAAATGAGCTGTATTTTTCATTAAGCTCATGTCTTTTTTGACGTTCCTGATCAAGCTCAATTGCGAGAGCAACTAATTTTGCCGCTTGCTGTAAAAGCTGAATATGATGTTCAGTCGGTATTTTCGGTGTTCGATAATAAGTGGCAAACGTTCCGTACAAAATATCTGAAGCATTAATAATCGGCATAGACCAGCAGCTAGACAATTTTTCTGCATTTACCAAAGCACGGTAAGACTGCCAGTTTGGGTCTTTCATTAAATTCGGACTAATGACCAACTGACGTAAGAAAGCAGCTACGCCACACGATCCTTGATTTGGCCCAATTTTCAAATCTTGAATAGCATTACAGTACTCTTTTGAAAAGTGCTGTTTGCCACTTATAACATTTAAAGTTTGGGTGTCATCCTGATAGAGCATAATGGTGACAAGCGCATCTGGAATGCGCGATTCAAGCCACTGGCTAATGACATCGAGGATAGGCTTAAGTTCAGTATGGCGACCAATCAGATTAAAAATATGAAAAATTTCTTGATCATCACAATTATTATTCATTCAGACTATCACCTTCCTTAGCTTGTTAACATTTTAGACTTATTATTAAAATAATCATTAGCAAAAGTTTGTATTTATATCTTTAAAATACGGAAATACGGAAATACGGAAATACGGAAATACGGAAATACGGAAATACGGAAATACGGAAATACGGAAATACGGTCAATATTACGTGTATTTGATAATAATTCTAAAATTTAAAAATCACAGCCGAAGCTGTGATCTAAAACTATACTTTTACTTAATCAGAATATTGCGGACTTATTTTTAGGCTGCTTGTTGACGACTGTCCACTAATTTACAGCCTGTCTGCTGTTGTAATTCTTCAAAGCTTAAGCCATCCACTATTTCAATAACCTGAGCTTGTCGGTCTTTTAATTCAATCACACACAAATCAGTATAAATACGGTTGACACAATGTTTACCTGTTAGAGGATAAGTCAGTTCTTCAACAATTTTTGCCTCACCGTTTTTGGTCACATGTTCCATGCAAACATAGACACAGCGAGCACCCACTGCCAGATCCATCGCACCGCCTACAGCAGGTACAGCATCAGCATTACCGGTATGCCAGTTCGCCAGATCACCATTAATAGCGACCTGAAAAGCCCCCATGATACAGATATCCAGATGCCCGCCTCGCATGATATCGAAAGAGTCGGCAGAATTCATAAAACTGCCACCTTGCAACATGCTTACGAGTTCTTTGCCGGCGTTAATCAGATCATCATCTGCCTGTTCAGGATCACTCAATGCAGCAAAACCTAAAACGCCATTTTCCGAGTGTAGAATTACTCCTTGTTCAGGTTTTAAATAACCTGCTACGCGTGTCGGTAAACCAATACCCAAATTTACAAAAGAGCCGGTTGGAATGTCTTGTGCAACTTTAGCTACAATCTGTTCACGACTACGTTTTTGAATATTCATTATTTAATATCTCCAACCTTGACCACATGCTGTACAAAAATTCCTGGCGTTACAATGATCTCTGGATCAAGTTCTCCCAGTTCCACAACTTGATGGACTTGTGCAATGGTGGTTTTTGCTGCTTTGGCCATGATCGGACCAAAATTCCTTGCTGCCTTACGGTAGGTCAAGTTGCCCCACTGATCTGCCTGATTGGCATAAACCAAGGCATAATCAGCATGTATCGGATATTCCAGCACATAATCTTTTCCATTGATATTACGGGTTTCTTTACCCTCAGCTATTTTGGTACCAAAACCGGTTGGAGTAAAAACAGCTCCTAAGCCTGCACCGGCTGCCTGAATACGGCAGGCCAGATTGCCTTGTGGCACCAGTTCCAGCTCAACTTTTCCGGCTTTATACAGATCTTCAAAGACGGTTGAGTTATTGGCTCGTGGAAATGAACAGATCATTTTTTTAACCAGTCCAGACAACAGCAGATTGGTTAGACCACGATCTCCAGAAGCTGCATTGTTGTTAATAATGGTTAAGTCTCTAGGACCAAAGTCAATTAATGCTTCGATTAATTCTACCGGCTGACCTGCCAGGCCAAAACCACTGGTCATAATGTGTGCACCATCAGGAATTTGCTTAAGTACCGTCTCGATATCCTGCGTGATTTTATTCATCATATTGCTTCCTAGCATGTTCTATCTATATTACGAGTGCAGATTAATCTGCCTTTTGTGGATCAAATAAGCGGTCTTTAATAAAGAAAGCGGGTATCAGGCCGCAAAGAAAATAGGCAATGCCCATAATCAGTAAGCCGGTACCAATTGAGCCTCCTTGAGCAAAATAGCCAATGGTAAGAGGTGCAAACACCGCACCCAGTCGGCCTACGTTATATGCCCCACCCACTGCTGTTCCACGCACTTTGGTGGAGAAGCTTTCTGTCATGTAAGTCGCATTAATACCGTATGGAATACCATAGAGAAAACCGAAAAATAACATCAGCCAGAGGATATTATCCGGCGTATTACCAAAGACAATCACAGGGATAAAAATTGCAGTACCCATAGTGCCGAAAGCAAATACCGCACGACGGCCAATCCGGTCAGCGATAAAACCAGCAATAACTTTGGTACACATCATGATCAGGAAAGTCCCGATCATATACATGGTCATTTCTTTAAACTTGATTCCCAGATCAGTCTCTAAATACGCCGGTAGCCAGTTGCTGACTCCATAATAGCCAAACTGTAAAAATGCGGTACTGAAGGACCAGAGGATAAACATGCGACGGCTAAGTGCATCTTCAAAAATCATTTTAAAAGTATTTTTTGGTTTTTCCTGCAGAATACCACTGGCTTTTGCATCCAGGCGTGCTTTACGCGCATCTAACCAGGCTTTCGGCTCAGGCACCAAGAAGTACATCGCGAAGGCCAGTACAATTGGAATAATGGCAATATAATAGAGGTATCGCCAGCCAAATTCAGGCAATAGCCATCCAGCCAGAACAGTTGCGACCACCGAGCCTAAAGTCCAGCCAGTCATAAGCGTTGCCAATACTGTAGAGCGATATTTGGTGGGTACATACTCTGCCATGAGTGTGTTACAGGCAATATATAGAGCACCTAGTCCAATCGCAGACGTAAAGCGCAGCCATTTGAACTGATCATAACTTTCTACGAATCCTAACCAGAAGGTTAATGAAGAAAATAATGCAATGGCAATGACGATCACACGAACCCGGCCAAAACGGTCACAAGCCCAGCCACCAAAAAAACCGCCGATAGCCATGCCTGCAAGCGTCCAGCTCCCTAAGGCACCGGCCTGCATATTACTTAATGAAAACTCTTGTTTCAGACTGGTCAGACTGTAGGCTAATAACGCAATATCAGCACCATCAACCAATAATGCTAAAAATGAGAAAATAAAGGCCAGAATCCAGACTCTTTGCTTGGGTTCGTTTCCACCTTCCACTGGGTGTTGTTGTGAACTGATCGTATCCATAATGCTCTTTCTACTTTTCGGCACTCCTGTGCCTTTTTAAAACGCATATTTCACTTAATTATTTAGGTGAAATATAGAATATTCGCTGATCATTACCACGCTTTAGCAAGGTGGTATAAAATGATTTTCAAAGTTCTTGATAAATTTTCTCTGCAGAAATCACGTAGCAATACATTGAATGATGTGATTAAGCACAATTCTTAAACCCGTAAAACAATCTAGCCAGCAATGCTGGCTAGAAGTTGATGTCAGGTTTAGTTGCAAAAGGCTGCAATTCCGGTTTGTGCACGACCTAAAATCAGGGCATGTACATCATGGGTACCTTCATAGGTATTTACCACTTCCAGATTAACCAGATGACGGGCTACACCGAATTCATCGCTAATGCCATTTCCACCCATCATGTCACGGGCCAAACGGGCAATATCCAGTGCCTTGCCGCAGTTGTTGCGCTTGATCAGTGATGTACCTTCAACTGAAGCAATGCCTTCATCCTTCATGCGGCCAAAACGTAAAGCCACCTGCAAACCGAGTGCAATTTCAGTTTGCATATCTGCCAGTTTCTTCTGGATCAGCTGATTCGCAGCGAGTGGTCGACCAAACTGTTTACGGTCCATGGTGTATTGATGTGCGGTATGCCAGCAGAACTCTGCAGCTCCCATGGCACCCCAGGCAATCCCGTAACGTGCACTATTCAAGCAGGTAAAAGGCCCTTTTAAACCGCGAACTTCCGGAAATGCATTTTCTTCTGGAACAAAGACGTTATCCATTACAATTTCACCGGTGATTGAGGCACGTAGACCCACCTTGCCGTGAATCGTTGGAGCAGAAAGCCCTTCCCAGCCTTTTTCTAAAATAAAGCCACGAATGTCACCGATATTACCTTCGGCAGAAACTTCTTTGGCCCAAACTACAAATACATCGGCAATCGGACTATTGGTAATCCACATTTTTGCGCCAGTTAAACGGTAACCACCCTCGACTTTTTTAGCACGGCTAATCATGCTGCCCGGATCCGAACCATGATCCGGCTCGGTCAAGCCGAAGCAACCAATATATTCACCGGCTGCTAATTTTGGTAAATACTTCTGCTTTTGCTCTTCAGAACCAAATTCATTAATGGGTACCATCACCAGAGAGCTTTGTACGCTGGCCATTGAACGGTAACCTGAATCGACACGTTCAACTTCACGAGCAATCAGACCATAACTGACATAATTTAAACCTGCACCGCCGTACTGTTCCGGAATGGTTGGACCGAGTAAACCCAGTTCTCCCATTTCACGGAAAATAGCCGGATCGGTTTTTTCATGACGGAACTGTTCCAGTACACGCGGCATCAGTTTGTCTTGACAGTACGCTGCCGCTGCATCGCGAATCATGCGCTCTTCTGATGTCAGTTGCTGTTCTATTAAAAACGGGTCTTGCCAATCAAATCTAATTTTTGTCGTCATTTTAATATTTCCTTATTTTAAAATTATGAGATTAGGCGGTTGCTTGTTTAATCATTTCACGCGCAATAATAATTTGCTGGATTTGTGTGGTTCCTTCATATAAACGGAACAGACGCACATCACGGTAGAAACGTTCAATTGAATATTCACTGATATAACCCGCTCCACCATGAATCTGCAAACAGCGATCAGCAACTCGACCACACATTTCAGTTGCAAACATTTTGGCACAAGAGGCTTCAGTCGTAACATTTTGGCCAGCATCACGTAGACGCGCAGCATCCAGCACCATACATTTGGCTGCATAAATCTCGGCTTTGGAGTCTGCCAACATACCTTGGATTAGCTGGAAATTCGCAATGGGCTGGCCAAACTGTTTGCGTTCCACTGCATAGTTAAGTGCATCTTCCAGCATACGCTCTGCCATGCCGACGCTATAACCGGCAATGTGCAGACGGCCCTTATCTAGAACGCGCATTGCTGTTTTGAAGCCAATCCCTTCTACACCGCCAATCAGCTGATCTTTATGCACTTTACAGTTATCAAAAATTACATCACAGGTATAGGAACCATGTTGGCCCATTTTCTTGTCAATTTTACCTAGGCTTAAACCAAGTGTGCCTGCTTCGACTAGAAATGCTGAAATACCGCTCGCACCTTTAATCTCTTGATTGGTACGTGCCATCACGGTAAATGTCGTGGCACGTGGTGCATTGGTGATGAAGCGTTTAGTTCCGTTTAAAATATAATAATCGCCGTCTTTGACTGCACTGGTTTTTAAAGCAGCAGCGTCTGAGCCGGAATCCGGTTCGGTCAAACAGAATGAACCAATAATTTCGCCCGTTGCATAACGCGGTAAATATTTCTGTTTTTGCTCTTCTGTACCGTCGATAATGATGCCGCTTGAGCCAATGCCGTTGTTAGTACCAATTAAAGAGCGAAAGGCAGCCGATGTATGGCCCAATTCCATCGCGACCAGAATTTCTTCTTCCATGGTAATGCCTAAACCACCATATTCTTCAGGAATCGTCAGGCCAAACAAGCCCAGCTCTTTCATCTGTTCCACAATATGTTCAGGAATGGCATTGTTCTCTTCTACTTCATGCTCAAGAGGCACCAGTTCATTTTTTACAAAATCGCGAATCGTTGACAGAAGTTGGTCGAGCATTTCCGGATCACGAATCATATGAATCTCCATGGATATAATTTAGGTAAATTCCTTTACCCTTATTTTTGTTTCGTATTACGAAATAAATAATCATATAAAATCATTTTGAGCAAGTGAAATTATTAAAAATTTTATATTTTAACTAAAAAATGAAATTTTTCTGGTATTCCAGTTGATTTGCGTTTAATATTTAATTTCACGATACGAAATATTTTGATGAGTGATTATTCTATTTATCAGTTTTTTTGAATAGATAATTAAACCTTTTTTCTTGCTGTAATATTTATCGATCACTGACTCTTTCGGAGAAATCGAAACTTTTTAAATATATTGGCTACGTGTTAAACCTAAAAAACTAGATGATTTTATATTGTCTTCAAAGTTGGGTAACAGGATTCTTTTCGACCACAAATAATTTCGGCACTTTTTCCTATATTTTATCTTTTGTAGAAGTGTTTTATTTTGTATCGTGAAATTATGTTGCTATCATATTCATTAATTTAACTTTAATTGCCCTGACCATGACAAAAAATAAAACTGGTGAAATTCCCAACTTTGATGAAATCCGTTTAGATCCGATTTCACATATTCATAGAGAAAATAATCCTCAATTTATTGCGTCTATTGCGCGTGGATTGGAAATCTTACGTTGCTTTTCAGCGACCAATCAATTGCTTGGCAATCAGGAAATTGCACAATTAACCAACTTACCCAAGCCAACTGTGGCCCGTATTACCAGCACCCTGGTTTCTTTAGGTTATTTAAAACAACTACCGAATACCACAAAATATCTGTTGGATGTTGGCGTATTGGCTTTGGGTTATGCAGCTTTGAGTAATATTTCTGCGCGGACTCAGGCTTATCCGTTTATGGAAGAAATGTCCCGTTATTCCCAAGCCCCTGTGGCAATGGCTACCCGTGACCGTTTGAGCATGATTTATCTGGAAGTGGTACATACAGAATCGACGCTAACCATGCGCCGCCCTGTCGGTTCGACTTTACCGATTCATAGCAGTGCCATGGGACGGGCCTGTCTGGCAGCGATGGATGTGAAGGAACGCGAATATTTATTTGATGCCATCAAGAAAAGAAACGAAGATCAGTGGCCAACCATCAAGCGTAATCTGGAACGTGCAATCCGTGATTATCAGGATTATGGCTACTGTCTGTCTTTAGGTGACTGGGCTAAGGATGTGAATTCCGTGGCAGTTCCGTTGGTTCACCCCAAACATGGGATATTAACGTTTAACTGTGGTGCCCCAAGTTATCTGTTAAATCAGGAAAAACTGGAAAATGAAATTGGACCGCGTCTGATTCACATGGTGAATAATATTGCAATGAATCTCAATAACATATAAAAAATTAATTATCAGAGCGACATTAAGTCGCTCTTTTATTGAATACCCAATCTACACATCTTCTTCCTTTATCCAGAATTCTCAGCAAACCTTTTTAATGCTGCGAAATAGATAAGATTTAAAAAAGATAAATTCCTATTCCAAATAAAAAGATCAAAAATAAGCTTCATAACCGATTTAGATAATGCTATAAATATCGTATAGCGAAATTGGATTTTATATTATGGAAGATATAACAAGAGAATCGATGGAGTTTGACGTCGTCATCA